>CAZWOA010000008.1:55210-57372 GCA_964635545.1 uncultured Marinilabiliaceae bacterium | reverse complement strand
GTCATCAAGTGGCGTATGGTAAGCTGTTTTTCAACTTCCGAAGCCGATAGGTCTGTATCCAGCGTTAGTGTTACTTTCTCGCCTGGAAGCAGGTCGAAATAGTTATCGCTGAAATGTGTGAAACGGCCGGGAATTGCCAGCATCAGGTCTTTAACCAATGTTGATGAACTGATGGTAAGTGTTACAACTCCTGCTTTTGATGATGCCACACTATATTTGATGTCGGGCTGTTGAAATTTGAGGTTCTTCATCGAGTCGAAATAGTGCAACTCGCTTGCAATCATCTCCTTGCCGCTTGTTAGTGTAACTTTCATAAACACAGCATCTTTGCTTGCCGAGCCAATAAGTTTACCGTAGTCGATGCTCTCAATAACTGATGATGTGGCAGCGTTAACGGTTACCTGGCGTTGCGATGTGCTTATCACTTTTCCGTTGAAATCGTTGATTGTAACGGTCATCATTGCTTTGAAATCCTTTAATCGGTCGGAAATGGCATATACTTTTACCTTGTCATCCTCTTTGGTGATGCTTAGCACCACCGGTTCGAATGCTTTTTTGGCCATGTAGTGCATAGCCTTCCAGTTGTGATAATAGTCGGTGCTGCTCCAGCTTGCCACCGGCCAGCAGTCGTTAATCTGCCAGTATAGCGTGCCCATGCAGTAGGGGCGTGCTCGGCGGTGAGCCTCAATGGCTGCTTTAATTCCTTTTGCCTGAAGCACATGACTCATATAAAGGAACTGCTCAAAATCGGCAGGCACATTATATTCCTGACCCATATATTCCCTTATTCGAAGGTTGCCAATGCCGCTACGCTGGTGCGATGACATCACTGTTGATTCGATATCGTAATCTTCGGGAAGTGCATATTTTTTTACCGTTTCAAATTCGGGGAATGACTGGAAGCCATACTCGCTCATGAAACGTGCTTTATATTTATCGTAGTCGGAGAAGGGGTGGAGTGAGTGCCACACGCCCCAGTAGTGCATATCGCCCGATGTGTTGGTTTCGCTGGCGTGCTCATGTGCCTCATAGCCAGCCTGTGGCGACGATGGCCAGTAATCTATTCCATAAGAATACTCATTAAGTACTGATGGTATAACTTCGTGGAATATAGCCAGATAAGCATCGTTAATCATCTCCTGCTCAGGTGCAGTATAGTTGTGTTTCCAGCCCCAGCCGCCATCGCTATAGTAGTGCCAAGCCAGGTTTATCTCATTATTACCGCACCATAAAGCTATACATGGGTGGTTTCTAAGTCTGACCACATTATCGATGGCTTCCTCTTTTACGTTTTCAAGGAACTCTTCATTGCCGGGATACATCGAGCAGGCGAACATGAAATCCTGCCATATGAGTATGCCGTTCTCATCGCAAAGCTGGTAGAAATAGTCATCTTCATAAATACCGCCACCCCAAATGCGTAACATATTCATATTGGCATTTACGGCATCGGCCACCACTTTTTCGTAACCTGCCTTACCAACACGTGGTAGAAAACTGTCGTTGGGGATATAGTTGGCACCCTTGGCAAACATAGGTATGTTGTTCACCTTGAAGTAGAACGCTTCGCCCCACTGGTCTTTTTCCCTCACAAGTTCAACGGTGCGCAATCCGGTAGCTATGCTTTTGGTGGCAACTACTTTGTTGTTCTTAGCTATTTGAATTTCAAGCTGATACATATTTTGCTTGCCCATTCCGGCAGGCCACCAAAGTTGTGGTTTGCGTATGGTTGCATCCACCGAAACGGTATTGTCGCCTTTTGCGATGTTCACGTTGGTTTTGTTGAGAACTTTACCGTCGTTTTTGTTTATCAACGATAGGGTATAGTTTCCGGCCTCCTCGCTTTTGAGGTTTACCAGTGCCGATAGTGATGCACTCTGGGCGTTAACACTGTTCTGCTTGATGAATAGGTCTTCAACAAGAATTTCGTCGGCTGCCTCAAGTATCACATCTCTCCATATTCCTGATGTAACTAGGCGTGGACCCCAGTCCCAGCCGTAGTGGTAACCTGCTTTGCGTGTAAATACGCTCACTTTATTGGCTCCCATGCCGCCATTTTCGCTCTGGTCGTTGGTGGCGGGAAGCAGGAGTCCGTATTTTTCAAGTTCCACCATGCCCCGTTGAATGGGTGAGTCGAAAACGATGTGCAATATATTTTCGCC
>CAZWOA010000008.1:0-55110 GCA_964635545.1 uncultured Marinilabiliaceae bacterium | reverse complement strand
CCACCATGCCCCGTTGAATGGGTGAGTCGAAAACGATGTGCAATATATTTTCGCCCTTTTTTATCTCTTTTTTGATGTCGGCTTTCCATATTCGATGCATATTGTCACTCACCAGTATTTTCTTTGAGTTGAGATATACTGAGGCATAAGTATCTAATCCTTTGAATACAAGATTTATGATGTTTTTGTTTATCACCTCGTCGGTGGCTTCAAATGTGGTTATATACTCCCACGCCACTTTATCTATCCACTGTTGTGTGGTTTCGTTGGTGCGGTAGAATGGATCTTCAATAACTCCATTGGCCATCAGGTCGGTATGTACCGTGCCTGGCACCGTTGCCGGAAGCCACTTGCCAAGCGATAGTTGCCTGAACTCCCAATTCTTGTCAATCTTTTGATTTAGCATTGATTGTGCAGTTATTGTGTTGGATAACAGTAATACAGCAATCGTGCATAGAAGGTTTCTGAATTTGTGTTTCATAATTCTATATTTTGTTTGTTTTATTTCAAGTCTGGCATTTGGTCTCTGGTTATTGCCGAGCTCATCTGCAATGCGTTATTCCACCACTCTATATTGGCATGGTTGTGTTCTGTTTTATCAAACTCGGTCGATGATGTGTTGTCGGTTCTAATATGGTCATACCAAGGCATAAACCACGACCAGGTGGCCGATGCACTCCATTGTTGCGATAGGTTTCCCACTGAACCACACTCGCTTAGCGATATCATTTTGTTGTCGTATCTGTCTTTGAGTTTGTTAAATTCAATGGCTGATTCGGCAACACTTTTATTGTATAGGTCGCAACCCACAATGTCAACATAAGCATCACCGGGATACCAGTTGTACTCGTCCGATTCGCTTGTCCACACCCATATTAGGTTGTTCAATCCTTTAGCTTCAAAGGTTTCGAACATCAATTTCCATAGTTTTTTATATGTCTCGGCACCTTTGGTACCCCACCAGAACCATGCTCCTGATGCCTCATGAAGTGGGCGCCACACAACGGGTATATTCTCATTTTTCAACAGTAGAAGATGGTCTGCAATTCTATCCAAATCGTCTTTTACTATTTTGTTTTCTGTAGTGCCTTCAATAACAGCCAGTTCGGCATTGAATGATGTTTCGCCAGAGCCGTTGTTTTTGCCGGGTGCATAGAAGCCGTAATCACTGCTTCCGGTTGATTTTGGTACATTCCAGTGCCACATTGCGGCAACTATACCTTTATTGTTCCACCACTCTTTGGCAGGTGTAATATCTTCGTAGTTAATCCAGTTGGCGGGCGATGCGTATAGGTGCACATAGTCGAAACAGTTGAGAGCAGGGTATTTTCCGGTGTGTTTATTCACCCATTCGGCCTCGTTGGTGTTCCAGTTTACGTGTGCCATCGTGCCCGATATTATTTTTGTGCCGTAGCTGTCCACCATAAAATCGAATAGTTTTTGTGCTTCGGATGATGGATTGGCTGTGCATAATTTTTTCGAGATGCTTTGAGGCTCTATCGTTGAGAATGAGATGTTTATATCGTCAACTTCAACCTTTGCAGGGCCTAAAATTACTCCTTTTGGGATGGTGAGTGTGTATTGTGATCCTTTCTCAAGGCCTGATATTTTGATGGTGACATTTAGCAGATTGGCCGAAACATTTGTAACCGTGGCGTTGGATATGGTTATTTTTGAATGCCCTGCCGATGGTGATGTTACATTCTGATTGAAGGTGAGCTCAACTACCATATCACCCGAAGGTATATTTGTAGCTCCATTGGCAAGTGTAGAATTTACAAGTATGGGCGCATTGGGTAGTGGAGTATCGCCATTACTGTCACTACTACTGCATGTGGCAAAAAGAAGGATGCTTAATAGGCTTAATATCAATGCTTTGAATAATTTCGTCATCTTGTTGTGTTTGTGATTGATAAGATAGTGAAAATTTACCTTGCCCGACAATTGCCGGGCAAGGATTTATGTTAAATATAAAGAGAAAATAATTTTTGTATCTCTGTTATAATCATCATTTTGTGATTATAGATATCTTGTCGATAGTCAAATCCGATCCTTGAATGATAATAGCATTACCCCAACTTGCGTTATTGATGATATGATCGAGTACATCGGCAGTGAGTGTCAGTTCAAATGATGTTGCTGACTTATCACCAATTACATCAGTGTTAAGATATCCATCACCAACCTCGGGGAAAGATATTTGTGCCCAGTTTCCATCGTTGATCTGTGCTTGTCCCCAAGCATCGCTCTGTGTGAAATAAAATTTCAGAATGGCACCTGCCGGTACACCGTCAAACTCACTTATGTTTATCATCACTCGTCCACCATCATTCCAGGTAATTTCCAGCGGTCCGGTGAATACCACTTTTTCCACGATTCCGGCTGCTGTAACTTTAATGACGTAGGTTATCTCGCCGTTGGATGATGTAAGTGTCAGATTGGTGTTGCCACTCACGTTGCCGGGTATCAGCACGCTCAATGATGTTTCTTTCAGAATATATTGTGCGTTATTGCCGTTTATCTGCACGTTGGTTAGCTTGTCCTCATTCTGAACTTCAACAGTAAGGATATCACCGGCAGTTATTTTTTCCGCAGGATCGGGAAGTATTGGAATGTAGCAGAATATCGGTTTTGTAACCTCAAGGTTGGCAGCCGATACTGTTTCGCCATTACCCATTGTGAGTGTAAGTTCGCCACTGTCGGCATCAACAGGCACAGCCACAGTTAGTTCTGTAGGTGATACTACGGTTACTGCTACTGTTTTGCCTCCACCAAATGTAACTGTGCTAACCAAATCAAGGTTTGTGCCGTTGATAGTCAGTGTGTTACCGGCAGCTATCGAGTTTGAAGAATATGAAGTTACAACTGGTTTAAGTGTGGTTATTTCAACGGTGACACTCTTTCCGCTTGCGGTGTGAAGTGTGATATTGCCACTCTTTGCAGCATCAGGCATCGCCACTGTAATCTCTGTGCCTGATTGTGTTGCAGGAGCCACTGTTTCATCCACTCCGGTAAACGATAGTGATGTGACAAGATCCATATTATCACCTGTGATGGTGATGATATCACCTCCTCTTAGGCCGTCGGCCGGTGTGGCAGTAAGCGATGCAGGAAGTGCCATTCCTATATTTCCGATAGGTACTTTAACACCCGAGAATGCAATCATTCTAACCACTCCGTCGATGCTGTTTTCGGTTAGGCTGAATACCACGTTGTTATCTTCGATGGTGAATTCAACGAACTCTCCGTTGGGCAATTCAACTTTTTCAACCAGATCAAGGTCTTTTCCGGCAATTTTTATTTCATCGCCCGGCTTTTTACCTGTTAGGTCGGCTATTTCAGTTACCGATGGTAGAACCACTTCTAATACCATTTCTGATATAAGCTCATTGGGTATCAATGCGGTATCAGCAAGTGTTATTGTTCCGCTTTGGGCTGTTTTAGGTAGCAGAAGCTCAATGGTTTTGCGGTCCCAAGTGATGAAATCATCGCTTTTAACCTCTACGCCATCATTGAAGATAACCTTATGCATCAGGTTCAGATATTCACCGGTGATGGTTAGCTTCTGACCAGCCTTAACCGGCGATGGAGCTATTGATGCGATAGAAATTGGCTCTTTAAATGCCAGCATTGTTTTGGTGGTAAGCTCAATGCCCGGCGCCACAAGTTTTACATATCCGGGCTTTGCATCCTGCGGAATGGTAACTTTTATGCGGTCGCTATTCACAACTTCAATATCGCCTATTTCTATGCCGTCGGGTATTATTACCTGTGTAACTTTATCGAGGTTGCGGCCTATGAATGTTAGCTGTCCGCCCCTGAATGCGGGACTTGGTCCATAGGTCTCAAGTACTACTGCCGACGTGTGCTTGTCGTCATCGTCATCCGAACAGGCTGCGAATAGGAACGACACGGTCATCATCACAGCCAGCATCAACTTATATGATTTATATTTGAATATCATAATTTACTGTTTTTGAGTTGGTTATTTTTTTACAACACGCACATTATCAATATGAAACGTTGGTGTACAAGGTGATCCTTTTACGCCGCCACCGTTCACAAATAGTGTTATGCCCGAGTAGTGTCCTGCAGGTTTAACTGGTGCACTTCCACCGTCTTTGTTGTATTTAAAGTCGGTCATGGGTATGGTTACTGTAATCCAGCCATCGGTAGTGAATGATCCGGTTTCGCTCCATGGTATCCACAGTGCTCTTGGGTGCGAGCTGTTCGATACGTATGAGTTGCTCACGTTTCCTCCGTTGGAGGTCTCCTGCCAGTTCATCCACACCTCTTCGGCTCCGGTGAATATTATCTGAAGTGCTGCAGCCGTCCATGCATCGGGTATGTTTACTTCAAATTTAAGGTTGTATTTATCCAGTGCTGAAGCATCGAAGAAGTCGGGATCCGACTCGCGGTATGTCCATCTCTCATATCCGAAGTTGCCATCATCCCACTTATCATCATCCATATCACCCTTGAAAATAAGGTACTTACCGTTTATTCCTCCATCATCGGATACTCCAACTCCCTTGTGCCATCCGTGGTGATAGCCTCCATCGGGGAAGGTGGTGTCGAAATCGAGTATTATGTTGCGGTTATCTCTGAAGTGGAAACTACTCTCTCCGGTGCCATAAACAGAGGTTACTTTTATAGGCCCCTCTTGTGCGCCAGCCGGTACTTTAACTGCAATCTCATTGATGTTCTGGCTTACTATTTCGCCCTTTAGGTTACCGCTGAAGGTAACTTCAAGAGGTGTTGTAGGCTCATCAATAAAGTAAAGTCCCTGCAGGTATGCAATGCCGCCATCTTCTACATATTCGCAGGTCATCGACGATACGTTTGGTGCAGGCACCACTGTTTCAAATGAGTGATAGCATGAATCTCTAAGGGTGTAAAGTTTTATTAAATCCTGCTTCACACCTGGAATTCCGGTAGGAATATTTACTATGATGCTGTTCTCAGTAACGAAGTTGGGGTTTAATTTTGCCTTTTGGTCGTTGAAGTAGATGCTTCTCACTTTCGACAGGTTTTCACCTATTATGGCAATTCTATCACCCAGGTAACCACCCAGTAAGAGGGAGTCGGACTTATCTATGTCGCACGGCCTCACATATCTTACTACCGGAGTTTTGCCATCGTTATCATCATCCTCCGAGCAGGATGCAAGTGACGATAATGTTAGCACGGCAGTTAGAATATAATATATATATCTTTTCATAAGTTCTGATTTTTAAATATTAAAATGCATAATCTACCGGATCCTGTATGATCGATGGAGTTTTGGTTATTGTCTCAGCAGGCACAGGAAGCACCAGATTCTTTTCGGTAATGGTGATCGGAGCCGAATCGGGATTAATATAGAATATAGATCCTTTGCCCGAAGGGTCATCAGCCGGAGCTACAGATGTGAATCCTGTGTGGTAGGCACC
The DNA here is from genome assembly GCA_964635545.1 of uncultured Marinilabiliaceae bacterium. GTDB lineage: Bacteria > Bacteroidota > Bacteroidia > Bacteroidales > Marinilabiliaceae > JAGPIS01. The sequence continues at coordinate 49,678 of CAZWOA010000008.1, read as the reverse complement.
GCTTGCGTTACGTTCCTGCCATGTATATTGTCCGTTGGAGATGTATTGACGCTCGCGTTTCATGTTGTTTAGGTATGCAAGTGCCATCGGCATGTTACGATATGCCATCCTTTTGATGTCGAAGAAGTTAATGCCTTCGAGTGCAAACTCAAGTCTTCTCTCTTTAATCAGATCTTCGTATGTAATTTCCGATTTTGAGTCGAGACCTGCTCTTTGGCGCACCATTTTGTAGGCGTTAAGTGCAAGGGCATCGGTGGTTGATGTGCCGCTTCCGATACATGCTTCCACATATACAAGATACACATCGGCAAGGCGTAGCATATAGATGTTGTTGCCAGCATCCTGGTTGGAAGCACCTGCTTTACCGTCGCAATCTTCATTGGCGCCAATCACATATTTTCTTACGTGTGCAAGCATCTCATTGGCTGCTTCGGTCGATTCATCTTCCGAGAAGTTGGCATAAGTATAACCGCCGCCACCAAGGTTGTTGTAGTGGTCGCCATTGCGCATGAATGTGTAGCTACGACGAAGGTCGCCTTTCTCAAATGCCTCCTGAAGGCTAAGTGTTGGCCCTTTACCGCCACCCCACGATGATCCTTTAGTGATAAGCGCATTGCGCGATAGCGATACGTTGCGTCCGTTTCCGTAGCCGTAACCGTCTGTAGTGCATTGAATTGCAAAAAGTGATTCATCGCTGTTATTACCTTTGGGGTAGAACATTGTTGAAAGATCGGAGTATAGCTGAAGGCCACTGTTGGAAATTACTGAAGCAGCATAGGTCTTAGCTTTCTCGAAGTTTTGTGCCGAATTAGCATCCTGAAGGTGTGAAGCCATTGTCAGGTGCAGTTTTGCCAACATCCCGATGGCGGTGTTGCTTGAGCATCGTCCGCTTTGGTATGGTTTGGCTGGTAGGTTATCTTTGGCAAACTCAAGGTCTTGACGGATAAACTCATAAACACTGCTCTGTTTATGGCGGATAACGCTGCTGCCCGAAATATTGTTATTGGTGATGATGGGCACATCCTGCCAATATTCGGTAAGGAAATAGTAGGCTATACCTCTCACGCAGCGAGCTTCGGCAAGGGCGCGGTTGATAATCGTTTCGCTAATGCCGTTGGAGCGAGCTGCCGCCGGCATACCGTTGATGATGTTGTTGCAATAGCTCACAACTTTGTATAGTCCGTTCCAACCCTGGTTTAGGAAGGTGTTTCCGTTTTGGAATGTCATGTAGTAGAACTGACCTTCCTGGTCGTAGGTGTAGTATAGGTCGCCCGATAGCTCATCGCCGGCCATCCACATAAAGTTCATGCCAAAATTCTGCCACACAAATGCGCTGTAGAGCGATGCTGTGTTGGCATTTATAGCCGATTCGGATGTGTAGTATGTCTCCAATACTTGCTCATCTACGGGCACAACGGTTAGGAAATCCTCACACGCAGTGGTAGAAAGTAGGGTAAGAAGACAAGCAGTTTTGAATATATTTTTCATAATGTAATGTCTTGAGTGTTAAAATGTTATGTTTGCACCGAATGTAAACACGCGTGGTGAAGGATAACGACCCATATCCACGTTCGACAGGCCTGCCTGCTGGTTATACGAACCAATCTCCGGGTCTAATCCCGAGTAGTTGGTGAATGTGTATAGGTTTTGTGCATTTACATAAACCTTGCAGTTCGCTATTCCAATTTTCGATATCCAGCGTTGTGGTAATGTGTAGGATAGTGCAATGTTTTGTATTCTCACATAGGTGCCGTCCTCAATCCAGCGGTCGCTCATACGGTTGTTGCCGTTGATGTCGTTACCGCTCCAGCGTGGCAATGACGAGTTGGGATTGATGAGGTAAGCATTGTCGGGGTCGCTCACGTTGGCATTGTTGCCGTCGGTATAGCCTATTTGTGCCCTGTTAAGAACCGTCCTGTCTTGGTTATCCCATTGTGACATCAGTCCTTCGGTTTTAACCCTCACATAGTTAAGGATATCGCCACCTACAGCACCTGTGATTCCAACATTTAGCTCCCAGTTTTTGTAGCTGAATGTGTTGGTGAATCCGAAGGTGAAATCGGGGTTGGGGTCGCCAATAATTGTCTGGTCATACTCGTTGATAATACCGTCGGGCACACCATCGGGACCGCTTATATCCTTAAATTTCACGTCGCCAATCCATGAGCCGGTTGTGCGGTGAATATTCACACCTTCGGGGCGTGGTGAGTTGCGAAGGTCTTCGGCATCGCGGTAAAGACCGTCTGTTTTGTATCCGTAGAATACACCTATTGGTTGTCCTTCGGTAATCATTGATACGGTCTGGAAGCCGGCATACCAGTCGAGACTACCATAAATTGGGGTTTTCAAAGCATCCAAAGCCACTACTTCATTGCGGTTGATTGATACAACCACGTTGGAATGCCAGTTGAATTTTTCACCTGCAATATTATGTGTGTTAAGTGATATATCGATACCTTTATTTTCAACTTTTCCTATGTTCATGAAAGGAGTCTGTATATCCGACCATGAAGATCCGCCAAGCACAGGTGATACTGATGGTTGAAGAAGCAGGTCTTTGGTGGTTTTGTAGTATGCGTCGATGGAGAAGTCGATACGGTTATTGAATAATCCGAGGTCGATACCGCCGTTATACTGCTCTGATGCTTCCCATTTCAAATCGGGATTGGCATTGTTGGTCATGCGGTAAGCAGTTCCAAATACCGATGGGAACGCAGTCATTGTTGAACCGTAAAGGTATGTGCCTATGTTTGAGTTACCTACCTGTCCGTAACCAGCTCTCAGTTTAAGGTTTGATAGCCATGCAGATGTGCTTTGCATAAAATTTTCGCCGTTGATGCGCCATGCAGCTGCAAACGATGGGAAGTAACCCCAGCGGTTGTTGGCTCCAAATTTTGACGATCCGTCGGCACGCATTGTGGCAGTAAGCAAGTAGCGGTTGTCGTAGTTGTAATTGGCACGTGCAAACACCGATACGTTAGTAGCTTTATCTTTCCATCCCGAGTTGGATGTAAACACACCGTCAGGACCTATTACGTGAATCAGATTTGATGACAGCTGGTTTTTCTGAAGTTGTGTGCCTTCCCATGCCGATTGTGATGTCTCACTACCGGTCATTAAGTTGATAGAGTGTTTTCTGATATTGTGATTAAACGTAGCGTAGTTTTTCCACACCCAGTACATGCTGTGGTCTTCGCGTTGCATAATCATAATATCATCGTTCTTCAATAATCCGTATTGGTAGCTTGGTTTGAAACCTTTGCTCAGGTTATTCGATTTATCGAAACCAAATTCCGACCTGAAGTTGATACTCTTGTTGAATGTTATCTGCAAATAGGTGTTACCCATAATGCGCTCGCGAAGCAGTGAGTTGTCCTGGTCTTTGGTAAGTGCCACCGGGTTGTAAATAGATGAGCCGTTAACTGTCTCGGGACCTGCATAGTTGCCGTCGAAGTCATACACGGGAACTGCGGGCGACATTAATGCTGCCTGCATCACAACACCGTTTATACCGTCGTTGTTGATAATCGACTCATCTGTACGCGAATAGCTAAGTGATGCACCTGCTTTCACATATTTGTTGAATTCGTTATCTACGTTGATTCTGGTTGTGTAACGCTCAAAATTGGAGTTCAGCAATATACCGTCCTGATCGGTGTATCCTACCGAGAAGGCGTATTGGGTTTTATCTGTACCACCCGACATCGACAGGTTGTGATTCTGCATCCATGCATCGCCTGTTACAGCATCCTGCCAGTCGGTGCCTTTGCCAAGCAGTGACGGGTCGAGGTATGCCTGGTCGATGTTGGGAAGGAATCCTTCGTTGTACATTTGCTTCTGATATGTGGCAAACTCGCGAAGATTCATCATATCGATTTTGTTTTGACGCACCTGAAGCGCCACGTTACCATCATAGGTAATGGTATTTCTGTCTTTGCTTCCCCGTTTGGTGGTAACGATGATAACACCATTGGCACCTGCAGCACCATAAATAGCTGTAGCAGAGGCATCTTTAAGAATGTCCATCGAAACGATATCGCTTGGAGCAATTGAAGCCAGTGGGTTCACCACATTTTGACCGTTAGAGCCGCCCGACCAGCTGAAACCTACTGTTGATACACCGGCACCACTCATGGGAATACCGTCGATAACATACAGTGGTTCATTGGTGTTGTTGATGGAGCTGGCACCGCGAATACGTATTGATGTGGCAGCACCCGGAGCACCCGAGTTGGCCTGCACCTGCACACCCGATACGCGTCCCTGAAGCATCTGGTCGATATTGGTAACAATCGACTCCTTGAGTTTGTCGCCCGACAGGTTTACAACCGCACCGGTGAGGTCGCTCTTTTTCATGGTTCCATAACCAACCACCACCACTTCGTCGATGTTGGTAATGTCCTCCTTAAGAATAATATTTACCGTGGCCATTCCGGTGGTGTTAACCTCCTGTTTGGAATAGCCGATAAACGAAACCGTAATTACATTGTTGGTTCCGTCACTCTCGAGCGAGAAGCTACCGTTAATATCGGTAATGGTACCTTTATTGGTACCTTTAAGCATAACCGCTACCCCGGGTAGTGGTTCTTTCTGCTCGTCCGTCACTTTCCCTCTGATAGTGCGTTGCTGGGCAAAAGATGTAAATCCTACTGTTAAAAATAACAGCAAAAACATCATGAGCTGATTTTTGTTCATAAAAATTAAGTTTAGTTTAATCAACCTATCACACCTACTGTAATGTGATATTGATGCAAAATTAGAAACCATCCTGATGCAATTGTGAATATTTGTTAACTGTTGTGGTCTGTTTGGTTAACTATGGCGTAGTGATTTGTTAACAAATAGTGTATTGAATGTTAACTTATTTTTGCTATTTTGGCTGTAAGTAGTAGTAGTTTAGTTTGTTGTGTGTTGATTTTTGTGTGTTGTATTTGTTGTGTGAATGTTAACGATTTGTAAAATTCGTATTCTTTTTAAATAGCTTTACTAACTAATTAATTCTTAATTTTGCGCTTTCATATTTATCAGCCTCTACATGTTATTTTAATAGTGTGGTTGATTTTATTTCATAACTTAATTTAACTGACGATATATGGATTATAAAAAAATAACCGTTACCCTTTCTCCTTTCAGTCGCGATGCTGCTGATGTGATGATTGCCATCCTTGGAGAGAAGGGTTTCGATAGTTTTGTGGAGACTGATTTGGGGTTTGAAGGATATATTATTGCAAATCAGTATGATAGTGCTATGATGGATAGTGTGGAACTGCCCTTCGAAGGTGTTGGGTTCTGCTATGAAGAGGAGCTTATTCCCGACCAAAATTGGAATAAGGTGTGGGAGGAGAATTACTTCCAGCCCATAATTATTGGTGATGAGTGTCAGGTGAGAAGTCCTTTCCATCAGATAGCCGAAAATGTGAAATATCAAATTCTGATAGAGCCTAAGATGTCATTTGGCACCGGGCATCACGAAACCACAAGTATGGTGCTTGAGTTTATCCTTAAACTTGATGTTACCGGCAAAAAGGTGCTCGATATGGGCTGTGGAACCGGCATTCTTGGTATATTGGCATCCATGCGCGGCGCAAAATCGGTTAAGGGTATCGATATCGATCAGTGGTGCTACGATAACTCGGTGGAGAACATAGCACTTAATAATGTGCCCAATATGGTGGTTGAAGTTGGCGATGCATCACTGCTTGGCGCCGAGAAGTATGATGTTATTCTGGCAAATATCAACCGAAATATACTGCTTGCCGATATGCATCACTATGTGTCGGTACTTGAGCCGGGCGGTGTGCTTATCATGAGCGGATTTTATTTAGATGACCTTCCGATGATAGATGAAATGGCAAAAAAACTAAATCTTTCAAAAATATCTATTAAAAACAATAACAATTGGGCGGCAATTGCGTATAGGAGTTGACCGAGAGAGAATTGTTTGGTAGATGAATAATAAGATTGTTTTGAAAATGAAATATAGAAGTAGAGTGTTGCAACTTGTGTTTGCAGCACTTTTGTTGTTTATTTTCGTTGGAGTAGAGGGGCAGCAGGTGGTGTTCGACACCAATCCGCAGATGTTTATGAAGCAACTGGGCGATATATTTAAAACTTCATCCGAGAAACAGGCCACTAAGGTGTTGCTTGATGATTTGAAATACTATATCGAGATGTCGGATGTGTCCGACGATCAGGTGCAAACTGTTATTGCTGATTGCAACTTGCTGGCTCAGAGAAAAGCTCGCCCTTTCCCCGATTATCACTCATATTTTCAGACCATATTTGTTTTTCAGAAACATAATTTTGTTGGTGATAACTATAAAAGTTGGCATCAGGCATTTGTAAATATGGTTACCGACAAAAAGGTGGCGATACGTCATATAACCTCTTTTTTGAACCAAACCAGTAGCCTTATCGATGAAAACATTCTGTTTGCAACCTCTTCGTCACGCTGGGTAAGCAAGATACCTGATTATATTTTTAATTATGCAAATGATGAACTATCAGTAACCGTTGGGCTTACCGATTTGCTGTGTTATGCGGTTAAAGATAGCATCACAATAGGGCAAACCCGTGGTGTCTATTACCCTGCACGCAAAGAGTGGCATGGAACTGGAGGTGTTATAAATTGGGAAAAATCGGAATTTGACCCTTCGCAGGTAAATGCTACCCTGTACGATTATAAACTCGATATGACGAAGTCGTACTTCACCATTGATTCGGTAAAGTTCTATAATACAAATTATTTTAGCTATCCACTCTATGGCTCTCTACAGCATAAGGTGATGGGAGGAAGCAATCCCGATAAGGCGATTTATCCTAAGTTTATTTCGTCAAATCAGGAGTTTAGAATCGATAATATTTTCCCCAATATTAACTATAAGGGTGGTTTTTCGCAGATTGGTTCTAAGTTTCAAGGCTCCGGTACACCCGACCATCCTGCGCAAGTGAATATTTTTCGTAACGATACTCTGTTTATCGAAGCTAAATCTCTTAGTTTCGGACTGTATGAAAAACTTATCGTTAGCAACAGCTGTGAAATAAGTATTCATATAGATACTTTGGATATTTATCATCCCGGGCTGATATTCAGATATATGGCCGATAATAATGAGCTTCACCTGATACGCGATAAAGAGGGATTGGGGCAGAGTCCCTATTTCAATACTTACCATAATGTGAGTATGGATGTGGAACTAATAAAATGGAAACTTAACGAGTCCTTTATGGAGTTGCGAATGGTGACAGGTGCTGCCCAGAATTATGCGCTTTTCGAGTCGTTGAGTTACTACAGAGAGGAGTTCTATAATCAGATTCAGGGATTGGATGCCATACACCCGTTGTTGGGATTACGTAAATGCTCCCAATATTATGAGGGAACGCCATTTACAGCCTATCAGTATGCCGAATATATGCGCCTGCCCGAAAGTCCTATAAGACAGCAAATTATAAACTTGTCGTTCCATGGCTTTATCGATTATAATGTTAATACAGATATGATTGAATTAAAGCCACGATTGTATGATTATCTTCTATTTAGAGTGGGCAAGAAGGATTTTGATGTTATTCGTTTCAACTCTGTAACTCCGGGCTTAACTGCCAATGCCATTCTCGACCTTAAGAACTACGATATGAACCTCAAAGGGGTGGCAAATATTGCCGTTTCCGACCATCAGAATGTGGTGTTTTTCCCACAAGATGGAGAGGTGCTTTTAAAATTTAACCGCGATTTCCGCTTCGATGGTGTAATTAATGCAGGTATGATGAACCTGTTTGGTAATAGTTTTGAGTTTAATTATGATGAGTATCGTATTGAGCTTTCCAAAATAGACTCATTGAAACTGAGAATTAGAACGGGTGATTTTGATTATTTTGGAGCTGCTGCACAACAGGAAATTCAGAGTACTATTGCCGACCTTTCGGGCTATCTGCTTATAGATAAGCCTGACAATAAATCGGGAAATGTTGATTATCCTGATTATCCGATACTTACATCCGATAAGCCGTCGTATGTTTATTACGATAAGAAAGAGATTCAGGAGGGAGCCTATAAGCGCGATAACTTCCACTTCACTGTCGATCCTTTTGAGATGAAGAGCATTAGTAACCTCACAAAGGGAAATACAGAGTTTGATGGCGAATTCCAGTCGGGCATTTTTCCCAACTTCAGACAAACACTGGTGGTGCGCCCCGATTTCTCGCTCGGCTTTGTTCAGCAATCGCCATCCGAGGGGTATCCTATTTATGATAATAGAGCTAGCTTTACCAATAATATCGACTTGAGTAATAAGGGGCTTAAGGGTGATGGAGTGCTTAAGTATCAGGCTTCTACGGCCAAGAGTGAGGAGTATGTGTTTCTGCCCGACGAAACTAAGGGTATAGCATCATCATTCAATGTGGATAAACAAACTTCGGGCGTTCTATTCCCCGATGTAACATCACAATACACACAGATTAACTATTTTCCACATTTAGAGGAACTTATGGCTAAGAGCATGGAGGAGAATTTTACCATGTTCAGCGAAGAGGCTCAGCTGGAAGGAACTCTTAAAGTGGCACCCACAGGGCTGTCGGGACGTGGTAATTTCTTTATGGCTAAAGCAACTCTTAACAGCCGTTATATGAATTTTGGCGACCATACAGTAACGGCTGATTCATCTAACTTTAAAATAGTTACCAAAGGAACCCAGGATATATCGTTTAGTACAACCAACCTAGTGTCGGATATCGACTTCGAGAAGCGTATGGGTACATTCCGCTCCTTATCGGGAGGTAGCAGGGTTGATTTTACCGAGAATAGATACATAAGTTTCATCAAGGAGTTCTCGTGGAATATGGATAATAACGATATATTCCTTGGTGCGCGAGGCTCGGTGGGTAACCGTTTTGTATCCATTCATAAGCAGCAGGATTCACTGTCGTTCGTTGCTCCACTTGCCCGCTTCGATGCTGAGAATAAGCTTATTGAAGCCGAGGAGGTGAAAGATATTAAGGCTGCCGATGCGCATATGTTCCTCAATGACGGACGAATAACCATACGCGAGAATGCGGTAATGGATCCGCTCGATAGTGTTACCATTGTGCTTAAAGATACGCTGGTTACACACACTCTCTATGGCGCAAGGGTAACTATTGAGAGTGCCAAGAAATATTCGGGCTTTGGTAGTTACGACTTCATTAATGCGACGGGTGAGAAATATAAATTATTTGTCGAAAATATCTCTGCCGATGCCAAAAACCGAACTACCGGTAAGGGTGGTATAGGCGAAGGAGCAGCATTTAAGTTTAACGACCATTTCGGTTATAAAGGTGATTTTGAGATTGCTGCAGGACGTAAGTTGCTCGATTTCAAGGGTGGAGCACGTATGTTGCATGACGACCCCTATGGACCTAAAACTTATGTGAGATTTCATAAAAATATCGACCCGGCCGATGTGCGAATACCAATAGGAGAGAAGATAGAAAACTATGAGATGGAGAGAATACATAAAGATTTCTTTATCCGTAAAGATTCGGTGCATGTGTATAGCTCATTCCTTGAGGATAGAAAAGATTATAGCGACACTCCCATACTCTCGGGCGAAGGTGTGCTGGTGTATAACAGCAGCAAAAATACTTTCGATATAAAACCTGAAATAATGATTGAGAAACCTGATACCATTGGTACGCTGCTTAGGTTTATTCCGGGCGAGGGTGAAATAATGGGACAGGGCAAACTCGATATTGGTGTTGAAGTTCCACCGTTAACTATACGCAATTCGGGTACCATAACCCATCATCGCAAAGATAACATCACGACCATATCGTCGGCAATGGATCTTGATTTCTTCCTTGATATCAAGTTGGTGTCATTTATTTATAAGACTATTATTAACTCCGAGGCAAAAGCCAGCGATGTGCCACTGGCTCTGTTTAAGTCGCGACTTTACGAACTGAGGTCGCCTGAAGGAGTAGAAAGCCTATTGAAACAAGGTGTCACCGAGGTAGAGGATGGTAAAATACCCGAAACAGGCGATCTGTTTACTTTCAGCAACGTAGATATGGCATGGAGTCACACTAAGAAATGCTATTTCATTGATGGTGAGGCCGACCTGGCAATGATACGTCATCGCAACGTGAATAAAAAGGTGAAGCTCAAAGCCGAGTTGGTACGCTCAAAAGCCGGTAGCTCCATCGATATGATTATTGAAGTGGGCGACCAGTGGTTCTACTTCGGATATAAGAATGGAACGATGAACGTGCTGTCGTCCATCAAGGAGTTTAATACCCAGTTGCAGCAAATTAAGCCTGAAGATAGGAAAATAAAAGGCGGCTTAGGAGGTAAGTCTTATACCTATGTTCTTGCCCCCGATAGTAGGCGCAAACGGTTTATTCAGAACTTTGTAAAGCCTGGCGACCAATCTGTCAATAACAACACAGGTGCTATTGATGATGGCGATGCCGAGCCTGATGATGAATCAGAAGAGCCGGTAGAGGAGTAATATCAATGAGCAATGAGCAATTAACAATTAACATAGCCCTGATATAATTGATTTACACTACATATTTTGACTTAAAAGCAGGTTATTAACACTATGTTGATAAACGGCTAATAACAATCTATAACTCTTCGTGCAACAGAAAATATTTTTTTGTATCTTCGTGTAATTATTTCGAATTAAAAATATTAAAAACCGCATAGTCAATGAAATTTGTTGTTTCCAGTACCGATTTATTGAATCACCTTCAGGCTATAAGCCGTGTGATTAGCAGCAAAAGCTCGCTCCCTATTTTAGATAACTTTCTCTTCAATATCGATGGTAATAACCTTACTATTACAGCTTCCGATATTGAGGTGACTATGACTACCAACCTTGATATTGTTAATGATGCCGAAGGGGGAAGGGTTGCGGTTCCGTCGCGTATTCTGCTCGATACTCTGCGTAAGATACCGGAACAACCACTTACTTTTAATATCAATAACGATTCTTTTGCGGTGGAGATAACTACCGATAAAGGTAAGTTTAACCTGGTGGGGCAAAATGCCGATGAGTATCCTAAAGTGCCAACCCTTGATGAGAATAAAGCATCAAAAGTGGTGATGGGTGCCGATGTACTTCTTACCGGAATCAACAAAACTTTCTTTGCCACTGCCGATGATGAGCTTCGCCCGGTGATGAACGGTATTCTGTTCGAACTATCGCCCGAGCACCTTACTTTCGTGGCTTCCGACTCGCATAAGCTTGTTAGATACCGCCGTACAGATGTTACAACCGAGTATGAGGCATCTTTCATTCTGCATAAAAAGCCTGCAAGTTTGCTTAAAAACGTGCTTAAGGATGGCAGCAACATCTCTATCGCTTTTGATGATAAAAATGCTATGTTCACCACGCCTCTTTATACCATGGTGTGCCGACTTATCGAAGGTTCCTATCCTGCCTATTCGGCTGTGATACCGCAAGATAACCCCAATAAAATATCGGTTGACAGGGTTGAGTTCTACAATACTCTTGGCCGTGTATCGCTGTTCTCCAATCAGGGTACCAACCTTGTTAAACTGAAGATTACCAACGGTCAGATGGTGGTTTCGGCTCAGGATTTGGACTTCTCAATATCTGCTTTCGAGATGCTGTCGTGTACCTACGAAGGAATGGATATCGAAATAGGATTCAAATCGAACTTCCTTGCCGATATTCTTAATAACATGGACTCGTGCGATGTGGTTCTTGAGCTGTCCGACTCTACCCGTGCAGGTCTTCTTGTGCCGGTTGATAAGGATGAGAATGAAGATGAGCTTATGCTTATCATGCCGATGATGGTGAATGTGTAATGATTGGATATTATACGATGAAATTATGGTGTTAATAATAAATACGTTTCGTATAAAACGTCAATAAACTATTGAAAAAGAGGCTGCTCATAAATTGAACAGCCTCTTTTTTATAGCTTGGTGATGCAAACCGGCGAATGGACATTTACTGATTTTCCTGTGTTTTCAAGTGAGCCGTCGGTTCTGTTTCGCTTGAATATAACTATGTTATTGGTGTATTGATGGGCGATGAGTATATATTTGTCGCCATCGGTAATTATGAAGTTACGAGGCCCGCGCCCTCCGGTAGGGTAAGTGTGTTTGTGCTGCAACTTGCCGTTTTGTGCATCTATCTCATAACATACAATTTCGTTAACATCAGCTCTGTTGGTGGCGTAAAGAAAACGTCCGTCGGATGTTATATGTATGTCGGCGCCATCGGTTTTGCTCTCTTCTGATGTTTTAACTGTTTGGATATTAGTTAGATTACCATCTTTTTTGTTCACTGCAAAGCATTCAATAGTTCCGTTGAGTTCATTAATTACGTAGGCATATTTTGCTGACGGATGAAACGTAAGGTGGCGTGGTCCTGCTCCGGCGGCTGTTTTTACGGTTTTGGTGTGGGTAAGGGTTGCCGGATTGCCTTTTATGGTATAAATCAATATTTCGTCGGTGCCAAGGTCGCATGAGTATATGAAGTTGCCAAATGGTGCTGCAACTGCTTGATGTGCATGTGGTTCGGCCTGGTTTGGATGCGGGCCGCTACCTTTGTGCTGATGCGTGGTTGCTGATGCGCACATAAGTTTTCCGGCCTTGCTGGTGGGTATGCTTATTATGTTGCCACTGCTGTAATTTGCTACTGTAACCAATCCTTTTTTGCGCGATATTGATACGTGGCACGGGTCGTTGCCTTTGGTGCTGCATCCGCCAAGATAATTGGCTGATGTCCAGGGTAATGTGTAGCCAAATGCTTTTACTTCGCCGCGTGGTTCTGCGCCATTTAGCTCATTTACAGCATAAAGCACTTTTTTTGCTCTATCGGCAGTTATAAATGATGCGTTGTAGCCCGCTGCCAATGAATCGGTAATGGTGAGCGTGCCGTTAAGTTCGTCAAAATGAGCTATGTATGCGCTTTTTGTGTCTGCATTGTTTAGCTCATCGGCAGGCGTATAGGTGCCAATTATATATGTTGATGATTTTTGTGATATGGCAGTTATGGTCATCATCAGTAATAGTGTGAGAAATAGTGTTTTTTTCATCTTTCAAGATTAGATTTAAAACAGGGATGATGGGATTAAAAAAGAAAAAGGTGACAGAAAAGAGGTTGTAAACAGTTGATGTTCACTCTTTTCAATCACCTTGTTATGAGAATTATTTCCAAAGGTTATTTGGATATTTTTTGATGTTAATCAATTCGTTGATTTTCTCTTGCACAAGCGGTTTATCCTCAGGATAAGTTACTCCGAACCACTTAGAGTCGCATGGCACAACAAGGGCTGTAGCCTGGTTTGATTTTATAAGTTTATCAACTGCAATATTGAAGTAGAACTCCGATTTAAGTTCGGTACCTTTCTCTTTAAGGAAGTCGATGAATATTCTCTCAAGGTGGTTGAAGAATGATGGTTTGAATGCCCAGAAGTTCATTGATATAGCTTCATTACCAGTAAGTTCGCCCTTTTCGTTCTCTTCGTAGTAGTATATTTTACCATTCTCGGTGCCTATCTTGGTACGCTCGGTCACGTTTTGAAGATAGTTGTTGGCATCCACTTCGCACACGCCGCGCGATACTGTTCCGTGCTCCGAAAGTGTGTTTTTAAGTGCATAACCCACCATTGCATATTCGTTCTCATCCTTGCTTTTGCTAAGGAATTCATGCATCTGGAAATATGGTTCGCGGCCATAGAAGTCGTCGGCGTTAATAATGGCAAACGGGGTCTTGATAGCATTTTTAGCCATCATTATTGCATGGCCTGTTCCCCATGGTTTTTCGCGTCCTTCGGGCACTGTAAAGCCTGCAGGAAGATTATCAAGCTCCTGATAGGCATACTCAATTTCGATTTTGCCTTTCAAAAGTGGCTCAAATTTGGCTTTGAAGGCATCGGCAAATGAGTGGCGGATAACGAATACCACTTTGCCAAATCCTGCCTGTATAGCATCGTAGATTGAGTATTCGATAATTGTTTCGCCATTAGGGCCGAATGGGTCCATCTGTTTAAGAGTTCCATAGCGGCTACCCATTCCGGCTGCCAGTATTAATAACGTTGGTTTCATAGTAATGTTTTTTTATTTGGTAATCTTTTTCTCTTTCTCAAAATCGTTGATGCACCCCTCCATTAGCCAGTTGGCCACTGCCTGACGGTTATTTTCGAGGATGAATCGCTGCTGGTCTCGCCAGTTCTGTATGTTCCCTAGCTCGATAAACACTGCGGCTGGGTTCGTTGCCTTCAGCACATAGAGATTGCGCTCGGTAATTGTGCCTGTGAATCCGCGTGCGGGCTGATGTCGTTTATACTTCTCATCAAATATATTGCGCAGTGCATTAGCAAGTTGCAACCCTTTTACACTGCCGGGGAAGTGATAGAAGAACACGTCTATCTGCTTGCGGTTGCTTCGGCTGTCGAGATGCAGATATATGCTTCGGCGATAGCTCTCTTTGGCCTGTTTATCAAGTTCGTTAATCTTGTCAGAACGCTGCTTGAGCCGTTGCACCTGGTCGAGTGGTATGGGGTCGCCCATGCAGGTCTCGTGATTATCATAATTCAAAAATTTGTCATCCCTAATGCCGTCATCCGGGTCTTGAATGATGATGTGCACCTTGGCACCATGTATCCTAAGGTTGCGGGCAAGCCTGAGCATAATGTCGTAGGCATATTCATCTTCACATAGTTTATGGTTCTCGTAGGTGCCGATTGCGCCAGGGTCGGGGCCACCATGTCCGCTCACAAGGTAGTAACAAGCACCTTTGAGTTTGTCGCTCTCAATGGTGTTCTGGGCATATTTGGCACCAAATAGTGGCTCGTAAAACTCTTTTTTTATTATTGGAATAAGGTATTCGGTATCGGCCAAAAGCATGTTGTTGGCTCCCAGCTTCGATTTATTGAGCTCTACAAACAAGTCGGTCTGCTCTTTGGATATGAGCTTATGTCTTCGTAAGAAAGCAGTAAGTCCTTCACCCTTAAGTGGAACGGATTTCTCGGTAGCCTGTGTCTCTATATTTTGAGAATTGAGTATTGTTGATACTGAAAATATAGTGATGGCTAATATATGTCGGATTATTGTATTCATATTCATGCAAAAATAAGAGTTTCATTTATATTATCCTCAATATTATCTATTTTTGGATAAATGCTATCAAATGTTGGATATGTTGAAAGGTAAAGAGACTATACGATGGGGTATTATAGGTTGTGGCAATGTAACCGAAAAGAAGAGTGGCCCGGCATTTTATGAGCTTCCCGGCTCGAAACTGGTGGCGGTGATGAGACGCGATGAAGCTAAAGCAGCCGATTATGCACTCAGACACGGTGTGGCAAGGTATTATTCTGATGCCCGGTTGCTTATCGACGACCCGGAGGTGGATGCCGTTTATATCGCAACTCCACCCAATACCCATGCGCAATATGCAATAGTGGCAATGGAGGCAGGCAAACCCGCCTATGTGGAGAAACCAATGGCTCTGAATTATAGACAGTGTCTCGATATGATTGAGGTGTCGGAACGAACGGGTGTGCCGTTGTATGTTGCCTATTATCGTCGTGCGTTGCCTTTTTTCAATAAGGTAAAACAGCTTATCGACGATGGTGCGATAGGGGAGGTGCGTTTTGCTTCCATGAGGCTCGAGAGACCGCCTTCACCTGTCGATTATGAACCGGATATGGTATGGCGACTGAATCCTGAGATATCGGGAGGCGGCTATTTTGTTGATGTGGGATCGCATCAAATCAATTTATTGCAGTTTCTATTCGGTCCTGTAGCCAGCCATCGGTCGTATGTAACCAACAAAGCAGGACTTTATGATGTGGAGGATTATGTGAGTATGCTTATTGAGCATCAAACCGGTGTGCATGTAAATTGCACGTGGTGCTTTTGTGCACCCGAAAAACACAGGGTTGATGAACTCGAAATAGTTGGCTCTGAAGGACTTATGCGCTTCTCTGTATTTGGCATGCACCATATCTATCTCTCAAAAGGGAGTAGTGTTGATATTATTGAGGTTGATAGCGAACCGGTAATTCAAAAACCAATGATTGCATCTGTAAATCAGGCTATTAGGAATTGGGATTTCATGACCAATAACCTGCACGAAGCAGCCACCACAACGCTTATTATGCAAAAGGTGCTGGGAAGATAGTGGTGTTGATTATAGTTGTCTCACAAAATAAAAAAAAGGTCGGTTGATACATTATCCACCGACCTTTATATTGTTGTATCTATCAGTCAAGCAGTGCGTAAAGCAGGCACATATATAGTGCCCAACTCAAAAGCACCAAACATAACTCCAGAATATAGCATGTCGCCCATTATCGTGTTGTGAAAGAACGGTATCCCGGCGGCATAGCAGGCTGTAAGCCCGCTCCATGTGTGAGGATACATTCCTGATGATACCCATACTCCGAAGTTGGATACTACGAAAAACAGTATCGATGCACCCAATGCTGAGAAGATGATGTTAGCAGGTTTTACCTTTTTCAGTGTCACCAACCCCAGTACCACTATAAGCGCAAAAGCGGCATAAGTGAAAACAGAACCGCTATAAAACCACACAAAATGGTCGAAGTACTGTCCATACACCACGTTGTTAAGCACTAGGTCGCTAATCCACATACTTACTATTGGAAATATAAAAGCCCATATACGGCGGCTGAAATAGGCTGCACCAAATAGAGCCATCCCTCCTATGGGTGCGAAGTTAGGTGGATGTGGCAGCAGTCGGCTCAATGCAGCCAATAGAATCATCAGCGCAATAACCGAAAAACGAAGGTTAATTTTCTTTTTATCCATGATGTTGATTTAAAAAGATATTATAAAGGGACTGCGCATAGAGTAATTTCCATGCAGTCAGTCCCTTGGAAATTATCATCGTTTAATAATCTTCACAACCTTGGTATTGTATTTCAGAATATAAATACCTCGTTGCAAAGAAGATGTGTTGATGCGGTTTTCGCCCGGCTCAACTATTGATTGTAGCACAACCTTACCTGTTGCATTATAGATGTGAACAATCGAGTTGGTATCCGAATTCACAATCACATAATCGGTGAACGGATTGGGGTAAACAGCTAAATTGTCAGCTGTTTTATCCGGTGTTGCAGTTGAATTACCAATCCTAATTCTCACATCGGGTATTGCACCGAAATACGCCTCGCGCACGCTTGCATTCAAGTTGGGGTTCACTCCACTCTGTATAGATATATTACGGTGAGCACCATAAAAAGAACCAAAGCCTTTAACTTTTATCACTCCCTTTTCCAATACAAATTCAGTTCCCTCAAAGTCGGCAGGTATGGTGATTTTGTATTCCTGCGCCCGGCTTGCAAAAGTATATTGACCAGGGCCGAGGATGAGCGGAAAGTTTGTGTCAGCACTGCTGTATTGAATGCCCGCACTCATGTTGTAAATACCCGACATCTTGTTGGCAGGATGGTAAAGAGTGTTGAACAGCACAGAAACTTGGTCGCCCGGAGAGAAATAGCCACCCGGATTGGTGAGGTTATTAACGGTGTAGGTTACGGGTTTGGCGGTGATGACTTGATAAGTTGCCGCACCGTTTGCTGCAACAAGTTTCACGATGTTGCGTCCGAAGTGTAGCTTCACGGTGTAGCTGCCGTCATTGTTATTAACCACATTATCGGTAGAAAATCCGCTGTACGAGGTCATCAGTTCGCCCACGGAGGGGATGGCTACTAATACCTGTGCCGCACCTTCGGGAGTAAATGTATAGGGGAAGTTACCTTCGCTTGCTTCGAAATACATAATGTCGTGCTCGGCATCAATGGCTACTCCGTCGGTTTTGTCGGTACCGTCCTGCGCCCAAAAGGCATTAAGGTTCATGTTGGTTTTAATATCAGATTCGGGTTGTGCAACGGAAACCACGAACACACTGGTATTTTCGGGCCACAGTTTGCTGAATAATGCACCTTTTTTCGCCAAATCATCTGCCGTCATCCGGAAGTTGGTGGTGTGGTGTGTTACCATGGCATCATAGTCAACCAACACGATTGCCGTACCTGCACCTACAGGTGTGATTAATCCGGTGGGGCTGATGGTAATAACGTTGTTGCTGGGCTGTCCGCTTTCGTTAACAACGGTATAGTGAAACTCCGGTTCGATAAAGTAATTGTTCACATCGGTATCAATAGCCTGCCAGTTGCGGGTGTGAACAAGCTGAAATGTATTTCCTTCACCCAATGGCAAAGTAAGATGGCCTTGTGCATTGATATTGACAAACATGTCGGCCACATTTCTGCCGTCAAGGTGCGTTACATCGTGGTCGATTGCTTTATTGCCGTATGCCGACAGCTGTTCTTCGGTAAAAGCAAGCAGACTATCTGCCTCTACGGTAGTTCTATCGTTACGGGGTTTAAACAAACCTACATGTGTTGCATTTCCCTCGCGGCTGATGCGGTAGCTAAAACCACCAGCAGCATTTTTGGGAGCGGGCAAATCGTAATACCAAATATTACTCGTATCGGTTTCAAGAATATACACCTCATCCTTTTTGGTAAATGGCACGTAATGCTTGGTGAGGTAGTTGCCCGCCACAGTTACGGTTTGGTCTTTGTCGCCTACATACACGGAGGCATCTTTGGGCACATTGAACTGGTAGTTGTGGGCAGGAATAACAGGAAGCGTCTTGACACAAATATTCCTGATCCTTATTTCCTCACCAGAAGTTTTACTTGATAAAGTTACTATGGGTTGGCAAGGATTATCTTGATTTTGATTGATTCCATTTGGTCTAAACACAATTTGAAAATCGCCCGAAATACCTAAATTGGTAGCGGTATAAGTATTGTAAGTAAACCCTTGAACATCACTAATATTTTTAGTCCAAACTACTTCATCATTCTGTACTATTTCAACAATAAGGCAAGCGTACTGTAAATTACTTGGCTCTGCATAGAAATGGTCAAAACTTATAGCATCACAACCGCCTGAATATACCGGAGATTTAACATATCCCTGATAATCTTCTTTATAATTATTGATATTTACAAATATTTTATCGGCTTTGTGCGAACAGTCATAGAAAGTCCAACCATTAACCACTTGCTCTGTTCTAACATATTCATCAATTGCTGGTATGCCAGAGAAACCGTCAGTGTAGTCGCATTGCGCTTTCAGGTTTAACGAAAAAGCAACAAGAAGTAATGTGAGTATTATATTCAATTTTGTTTTCATTTAATGCCTCCTTTCTTAGTTATGGGAATAATTTTGTTTCCGTGTTGCAAGCTGTATTCGCCTACTGGCAATTGCGATACATTTATTTTTTCACCTGCCTTTACGGTGGTTTTCAATACTTCATTTCCGCTGGTATTATATACAGTAACAGAGCCACCCGAGTAGGATTTTGCTGGAAAATAGTCGGCAACTTCCATTGCTTTAGTCGTATTTGCCACTTTTTCAGTACGCTGTACATTACTGCTTTTTTTCGTTACTACACCTCCTGTTTTGGTTACTTTCAATTTGTCCATACAGAAATAAACGGCAGTATTTGGACCGTAATTTACATCGCCAATCACAAGTTCATCTGTCGATTCCATTGTGAAATAGAGCGATTTAACATTGCTTCCCAATCCTGTTAAAGAAACAGGTATCCATTCATCTGACTGCAAAAGTATCTCGTCATCATCATCGTAAACAGCCAAATCAACTACTATTGAGCCTTCCGAATTGTTGTCATAAATTGCATGAATAATCAACTTGAAGTAATCGCCTGATTGGTTTAGCGGACGTGCAAATCCATCGCCATATATATTTCCGTAATAGGGCCAGGGGTGGTTGGAGATGTAAACTTCCTGCGGATTAAACAGTGAATCACCCTCAAGGCTTATTTTTACCGATGGGTTATTCATATCAAACTGATAGGTTTCGTTATTATAATACCCCCAATAGGCAACAAAATAGGGCAATCCTTTTGTTACTGTAACAGGAGATGTAGAGGAAAGTCCTCCGCCTGCCATTACTCCCCATTGGTTTGGCACCCAATTTACACTGCCTGTATGGAGAGTGTCGGTACTGAGATAACCAAAATTGCGAGTATCGCCATTTGCACCCGATGTAAAACCTTCCCAATAAGAACCCCATGACGAAGTGTGAGAGAGTTTAAAACTGCCGTTTGAGGCAGTATAGCCGTCTGTGTCCGTATAGGTTCCACACCAGTAGCCACCTCCTGCATTCAAAGCTGTATTGGAGTTGTAACTTCCAGTAATGGAATCCGTCCAATTCAGACAATCTAAACGGCAATTAGTTAGTTTTGGACAACCGCCAGTGTCATTTGCACTAAGCGTCAGCGTTGTTTGTGCGGCAACATTCCCTGAGATACTCAGTGCTATTGCTACCGCAATTGCAATTTTGTAAAATTTTATACTCATTAATCTAATTTGCGGACTTGCACCGCGCCCCTCCTTTGGTAGCATTTTTATTGGTCTGTTTTTTATCAGTCAGTCAAAACTGACTGCAATAGAATTATTGTTTGTGTTATTGTCTTTTATTGCCATCGGTTAAAACCGACGGCCACTGCCAACACATCGGTGTCGCTAACAGTGGTGGAGCCTTCGGCAATTTCTTTGCCCAATTTTCGTAATGTCAGCTTGCCGGAGCTTTTGGCCTGAGCATAGATTTTTGCAGGAGCACTCGGATTCAGCGGATTTTTCCGCGCTTCTAATACATAATTTACTGCCATGATTTTTAAATTTTAGATAGGTTATAATTTGAAATTTATTTATACAGAAGCGCAAAATGGCCGGGAATATCTCCTGTCTGCACATGCCATTTCTTTTTCCCATTGCGGTCAAAACACATCAGTGAACCCGGATAGACGAAATTGGCCGCATCGGTGAGGTATATGTCTTTGTTTATAGGATTTACCTGAATGCCATAGGGCATGGTTATTTTTCTCTCCTCCCCGTCGGCAAGGAAGTTGCGAGTGACGAGTTCTTTGGTTGTCACATCGAGTATGCCGAAGGTTATGTTCCAATCCATCGTGATGTAACTAAATTCGGTGCTGTATAGGTATAGCGAGTCGCCGTCCATGGTCATTTCGGTAACGGCAACGTCAATTTTGCCTCCGTAGGTATCGGTTTCGGTATCTATCCAATATAGGCGCGACGGCACGTCGTAATAATCGCCGCGCGAACTCACCCACAGATTGCCGTGTTTATCGGCCTCCAGGCGGTGCAGGTTAATTTCGACGGGGATACGCTTAATCTCTTTGAATGAGGGGATGTCGATAACCGACACTGTGTTTTCGTAGTTGGGCACCATGTATCCACCCGAGTTGGCCACATATATTTTGTTGCCTACAATCTCCAGTTCGTCGGGCTGGAAACCTACCAGACATCTATCCAACACCTGAAAAGTCGCCGTGTCAACTTTTGCAACGTATCCTATTTGTTCGTAGTCGGGATTTATTTCTACAGGTCCGGCATAAGAAGTCACGTAGGCATATCCTTCGTGAAACTTGATATATCGGCAGTTTGGTATGTCAATCTGCCCCAGACGCTTAACTGTGTATTTATCCATCACCTCAATCTTGTTGGAGCAGTTTATTACGGCATAAAGTTTAGAGCCATATATGCCTATGTCGTTGCCCACGTCGCCCATCTCTTTAGGAATAGTGGGATTGGCTGAGGAAAAAATATTGCGGTGATACTGATTGGTTTCAAAACTGTAATAGTCGAGAGTGGATTTATTGCTGCCCATGTTACCTTCGTTAAGAAGATAAAAGCCTATCAGTTTCTCTTCTGCAACAGGTGTTTCGGGTTCTTCTTCTTCTTCTTTCGGAATTTCAATAATTTCCTCTTTGTCGATTTCTTTGTCATCGCGGCAGGCAGTGAAAGAAAAGATTAACGAGAAGGCTAAAAATGTAGTTAGATAAAACAGTTTTTTCATATCTCTATTTTTAAAATAAGTTTATAGTTTCGACCAGGCATAGGGTAGTTAAGCACCACATCATATTGCTGATCCAGTAGGTTATTTACCTCTGCCGAGATTTTTCCATTAATATTCTTCATTCTGAACGTTTTCCCCATTGTCAGGTCGTGGGTGTACCATGGTTGTTCATAATTGGTGTGTATGTTGGCTGAGTTATGGTAGCGTTCGCCCACGTATATGAAGCTGTAATTCAGGTCCCACGACTTCCATAATGTATTTACTATTACCGATCCGTTATGCCAGGGAATATATGCTATCTGCCCGCCGTACCACTGACTTTCTGGGTCGTTGAAATCTTGGGCTTTCTGATAGGTGTAGCTAAAGCTAGTGTTTAATTGTATGTCTTGGGGCAACTTCCATCCGGCCTGTGCCGATAAGTCGATGCCGCGTATTTCCACATAGCCCAGGTTCATCATCATCCATCTGTATTGGCCGTTTCCTTTTGGTATGGCAACTATCTTATCAGTTACTTCATTGTAATAGGCATCGGCACGCAGGTTGAATCGTGTAAGAGCCCTTGAATTGTTTTTGTTTTCATACATGAAGCCAATATTGTACTGTACTGTATATTCAGGTTTTAGGGTGACGTTGCCAATGTCGGTGTAGTATAGATCGTTAAAAGTGGGCATGCGGAAAATCCGTTTGTAGAATGCACGCAGATTAAAATCATATCTCTCAAAGGGTTGGTATGAGAGGAACATGGCAGGAGTAAACTCTGTTTTATCGTCGGGCTTACCTTGTTGAGAGTTTTTGCTGCGCGTTATCTTTTCATAAACAAATGTACTTAAGAGGCTGGTCTGAGCCTTTATTCTATTCCACTCAAAGGCGGTGGCCAATGCAGCAAGTACTGTTTGCCGCTCGGGATATACAAAGTTGGTAAGTGTAGCGTCGAGTGTATTCCATTGGTAGTCCACCGATAGGTTAACATCCCATTTGGGAAGGATTGAAAACTTATTTGCTACGGAGGCATAAATCTCCTCCTGCCAAAATTTATTGTTGATGTACATCAGAGTGGTATCGGGATTCAGATACCGCATATAATCGTTGGCATACTTCACGTTCAGAAGTAAATCATAAAAATGTGATACTCGTTTCTGAAAACTCCCCTGAACAAAGAAGTTGCGATCCCATTGTCGCTGCGACCGTTTCCATACATTGTTGACAATAGCCCCTGGTATGCCTTTCTCCGAGTCATAAAAATAGGCTTTCGCCTGCAATTTGCCGCCATCAATTAATCCATGCAGGCTGCCCTCGATGCGTTTTGCCTCTATGTCACCATTTTTACGTGTGGCCGTTGTATCCCAGGCTACTGTGCCATCGTGAAGCACTTTTCTATATCTGAAAGGGTATCTTCCGGTAGCGTAGGTATATTCGGTATTGAGTGAAGAGCTGATTTTTTCTGATATTTTTTGCTCCCAAAGCAGCGATGGATTAGCCAGGCCAAATGAACCGGTTCTGTATATTCCTGATATATTGCTGTTTTTGCCCTCTCTAAAAGTGGGTTTCCTTGTTCTCAGGTATAAAGTTCCTGCAGAACCAAAGTCTTTAGCCGACTGAAAAATCTCACTCTTTTGCCCGTTGTAAAGCGAAATCTCTTCTATATTATCCAGCGAAAACTTACCGAGGTCAATTTGTCCGTTTTGAGCATTACCGAGCTGAATGCCATCGTAGAACACACCCATATGGTTGGTTCCCATACTGCGGATGTCCACCGTTTTCAATCCGCCCACTCCGCCGTAATCCTTAATCTGTACTCCTGCAAAATAACGTATGGCATCAGCCACCGAAAAACTGCTGAGTTTTTCCAATGCAACACCGGTAAGTTTCTGAGCCGGAATAACTTCCGAATAGCTATTGGCGGTAATAACAATCTCTTCTATTCTGTAAATCTTAGTTGTATCAACCGCTTGTGATTCATTTGCTGGGAGTTGTGCCGAAGCGTGAAATCCTGCTATAAGCAATGTTGCTATCGAGCAAGTTTTAATTTGGGCGAAAGAGCGTAAAAATGAAAACATTAATAAACCATTTGATTGTTACCAAATAGCTTATCGCGGAAAAAATCATTAAAAAAAACCAAATGAGGAGACGGCTCGGCATCTGTTTCTCAAAGCTCTATTCCACGAAAGCTTTAAAATAAAATGCGTTGGCAGGTCTCCTGACTTATCCCCGTTCCGGTCGGCCTTCCCGAAGTGTTAACCTCAGTGGCAAAGGTATTGCCGAAACGTTGCATAGGACTTACAGTAGCGGGTCTGTTCAGGATTTACACCTGATTCCCTCTTCGTTCGATACACCGAATAGCATATCGAAACCAATGCGGTGCAAATATATGTATTTTTATTCAAACTGATTATTGTTTTAGATTTTTTTAATTCTGACGGCAATAGATGAATAAAATTGGCGTGAATGTATTATCATATTTGCTTATCACCCACAAATACCATATAATACGAAACGTAATTGTTATTAATACCAAATTTTATCGTATAATGCCGATTGGATATCCAATATTAACAATCATTATTAATGAAACAAGTAATCACCACCGAAAGGTTTCCCATAAAACTTTGGCTCGATGATATTGAGCCTGAGGCGTTGGCGCAGGCACGTAACTTGGCTAATCTCCCTTTTGTGCATCGCCATGTGGCTATTATGCCCGATGCTCATTCGGGGTTTGGGATGCCCATTGGCGGTGTGCTGGCTGCCGATGGTGTGGTTATTCCCAATGCTGTGGGGGTAGATATTGGCTGCGGAATGTGTGCCGTGCCCACTAATCTGGCATCAGTTTCGGTGGATGAGCTAAAGGTTATTATGTCGCATATCAGGCGGCTTATTCCTGTTGGTTTCAAAAAGCATAATAAGCCTCAGAATGAGCATCTTATGCCGAAGAGGGCTGCTCTTCAGCCCGTTGTGCAGTCGCAATATGATAATGCTACTCATCAAATTGGAACTCTGGGGGGCGGTAACCACTTCATCGAACTTCAAAAAGGCTCGGATGGTGTTGTGTGGATTATGATTCACTCCGGAAGTCGCAATATCGGTAAGCAGGTGGCCGACCACTATAATATAATTGCCAAACAACTTAATAAAAGGTGGCATGTAGAGGTGCCTTTGCAGCACGACTTGGCCTTTCTGCCCCTCGATTCGAAGGAGGCAATGCAGTACATAGATGAGATGAACTATTGCGTTGAGTTTGCCCTGGCCAACCGGTTGCTTATGATGGATAGGGTGAAGGAGGCAGTGGGCGAGGTGATGGGAAGTGTAACTTTTGGCGATGTGATAAATATAGCCCATAACTATGCTGCCATGGAGCACCATTTTGGGCGCGATGTGATTGTTCATCGCAAAGGAGCCACCAGGGCAGGGAAGGGCGAAGTGGGTATTATCCCCGGCTCAATGGGTACAAAATCGTACATAGTAAGCGGATTGGGCAATGCCGATAGTTTTGAGTCGTGCTCCCATGGTGCCGGGCGGTTGATGGGACGTAAGCAGGCACAGCGTAACTTGAGTCTTGAGGAGCAGGTGGAGATTCTCGATGCTCGCGGCGTGGTGCATGGCGTGCGTCATCAGCGCGACCTTGATGAGGCGCCGGGTGCCTATAAAGATATTGATGTGGTGATGAATAACCAGCAGGACCTTGTGGAGGTGCTTGTGGAGCTGCACCCTCTGGCTGTGGTGAAGGGATAAAAAAAAGCTGCTCTTTCGAACAGCTTAATTATTTTCAACGTATCGGAGATTCCGATAACATTATGCTAAAGTTACATCTACTGCATTCAAACCCTTCTTGCCACGCTCGATTTCGAAAGTAACACGGTCATCTTTGGTTATTTCGCTTTTCAAGCCAGAAACGTGTACGAAGATTTCTTCGCCTGTCTCATCTACTTTGATAAAACCATAACCTTTGGTTTCGTTGAAAAATTTTACTACACCTGTTTTCATTATAAAAAAATTAAAATTAAAAAGTCTTTTACTGGGCTACTTTAGGTGTAATATTTTGTTGTAATTGATATTCAGTACAAAACCGGTTATTAATCGAACTAATTTTACTCCTTTGCAAGCCTTAACTCATGTGTTAAACACAAGCCTGCTCTATGTTTGCTTTATACGTGAAGTGTGTTCCAAAACTCAACTACACTTTTTTCGCATCATTTAAGCTTGACAAAAGTATGTTTTTATTTTTAAAATCCAAAGATTTATTCACATTCTCTAAATATTTATTTCATTTATTTTGATGAGGTTGCATCTCCGAACCTATTTTTATAAATAGATACCAACGCCCACAGTAGCAAAATTGTAGTATGGAGTAGCTATTTTAAGCATTTCATATCCCGCTGTGCCATACCATCGCCCCATGTGGTAACGCCCCTTAACTTCTATGTGGTTTACAGGCTCATGGTTAATCTTTGAAAAGCGGGCTCCGGCATTTAAGCTGATGTTTTTAATTATAAATGCCTCTGTATTAATGCCATAGCTGAATGCTGCTTTTTTCACCTCATTACCTATATAATTCACGCCAAGCGTAAAGCCGAGATTAAAACGTCCAAACCTTAATCTGTCATAACCTACATTGAACCCCATAAGTGCCAGATAATCATTTCTATCTGTAGTATTGTTATATTCTGCAAGTTGATGATAATCAGCTTGAAGGAATAAAAAGTGGCATGGTCTTAATTTTATTTTCAGATGATTACCAAATAGGTCATTATCAATTACCATAATGCTGTTTTCAATATCCACCCTCATGTTGTGCTTTGCGGCAGCCGAGTCTATGCTGGTGTAATTACCAAATCGCCTGTCATTATAAGGGTAGGCAGTTAATCGGTTATGTAGATGATTTTCAGTGCTATAACTGCCTATCAGTGCTTTGTAAGAGACCAATGCTCCCACGGTTACCAGTCCGCCTACTATCAATTCCTGAAAGGTCATATCATCGCCATAGTTTAGGTTTGATGCCCTGCCCGACGGTTCTATGGCGCCTGGAGCACTATAGCTCCTATAGATAGTGGATGATGAACTGCTTGTCAGCTCCGATTTTGATTGCGATATTTTTGTTTGTGCCGTTATAAGTTGGGTTATAATCAGCAGCACGATGGTTAGGTTATACTGTTTTTTCATTCCTTTATTATTAGGGTTTAGGTTTTAATTCAGTTAAAAAATTACTCTACCTTCATTAGGTATCCGCTTCCGTGAATGTTGATTATCTCCACGCCCGGCACGTCTTTCAGGTATTTTCGCAGTTTTGTGATATACACATCCATGCTTCGGGTAGTGAAATAGCTTGTTTCGCCCCAAATTAGTGTGAGTGCCGTGTCGCGTGCCATTACTTTATTCTGCTCGCGGCATAGCAGCCTCAGCAGGTCGGCCTCTTTGGGTGATAGTTTCTGCACTTTGTCGCCAATGGTTATTGTGCGCAATTCGGAGTCAAACTCCATATTCGATATTTTGAAAATAGCAGGAAAATCTTCTTTCTGAATCCTTTGGTGCCGATTGAGTATTGCATTAATTTTCAGTATAAGTATTTCTGAATCAAATGGTTTGGTTATGTAATCATCGGCACCTACGCTATATCCCTCAAGCATATCCTCTTTCATTGTTTTTGCGGTAAGGAATATCATCGGTATTCCCTCTCTGTGGTTGCGTATTTCGCGCGCTATGGTGAAGCCGTCCACGTTGGGAAGCATCACGTCGAGAAGGCATATGTCGAACTCCTGCTCTTTGAAGCGGGGCAGAGCCTGTTCGCCATCCTTAACCCATGTAACCACAAATCCGTTAATTTCGAGATATGCTTTCAGTACGGTGCCGAAATTTCGGTCATCCTCTACCATGAAAACTCTGTTTAATACAGCCATATTGTTGTTTTGTTAATTTGTTATTTATATTTTTAGAATTGATATGGTGAATTCACTGCCTTCACCGGGTTTGCTTTTTACTGTAATGGTTCCATTGTGGGCATCAATCACTGCTTTCACGTAACTTAATCCCAGTCCGAAACCCTTCACATTGTGGATGTTGCCACCTGCAGCACGATAGAATTTCTCGAACATCTTATTCTGCTGCTCTTTGCTCATGCCTATTCCGTTGTCGCTCACTATCATCTGTATGTAATTGTCTTTCAGTTGAGTGGTAATTTTTACCACTGGCGATGATTTCGAGTATTTAATAGCGTTTTCCACCAGGTTTACAATTACATTGGTGATGTGCACCGTGTCGAGATTCGCCTCTAAACGACCTTCATAAAGTGATAAATCGACCTTGCCGCCCGATTCGCTAATGAATAGCGACATATTCTGTATCGATTTTTGTATCAGCTCGTTGAGGTCGGTAGGTGTGGTCATTATGTTGAAATCTTTCTTGTCTATCAGGGCCATCTGGAGTATGCGCTCCACCTGACTGTTCATCCTTGTATTTTCCTCTTTTATAATGCTGAGGAATGATTTTATAGTGTCGGGTCGGCCAAGTACCGATGGTGTTGCAATGCTGTCGGTAGCAAGACTTATGGTGGCTATGGGGGTTTTAAATTCGTGAGTCATATTATTTATGAAGTCACTCTTTATATCCGATACTTTTTTCTGATATATAATGGTGCGTAGTGTATATAAGAATGTAGCCAATATAAACAGAGTGAAAAGTGCCGATATCGTTAATAGTGATGCCTGGGTGCGCATCAGGAAGAGTGCTGTAAATGGAAGTTGCACCTTGAGCCTGTAATCACCCCACATCCTGAATATGTTATTGGGGAATAGCGGTACATCTATCTCTTTTACAGATTCTGGGTTATCAGAAATAAAATTACTGGTTTTAACACTGGTTGTTTTTCCCGAGTTATTCTCAACTATGGCAAACTCAACCGGTATTTTTACCCCCATATTGTTTAGTTCTTCATTCAACACACGGTTTACTTCATCGTGACTGAATGGTTGCATTGGTGTACCCCTGTGTGATTCAAATTCGCGCACCATCTGCTTGAATATCTGCGAAATAGAGTTGTCGCCATTGTCGAGCATGCCCATCACCTGCTGTATGGAGTCCTTCATTTGCGATAGTGCATCATCGAATGTCAATTCCATATTATTATCGCTGTTCTCATCCCAATCGAATGTGCGGTTATACTCCTTACCATTAACACTTATGTGTGCTTCAAACCGTGTTTTGCCTTCATTTTTGGGTGGCTGCTGAACTCCGAAGGGCGAAAATGAAGGTGGTGGCATTACTTTGGGGTTGTGAAAAAACGGATTGAGCATAAAGGCGGCCGACTGCTCGCGCTCAAGCCTAAAAACGGTGCGGTTAACAGCAATATACGAAAGGTTTTCGAGTTGCTCCTCCTGACTTTTTATCGACTGTGCTATCCATAAATATTGAACGGCAACAATGCCCATGAGTGAGATGCTCATAAGGGCTGCCAATAGTATTATTGAGTTTTTCTTTTTGAAACGGCTGCTAATCATCTGCAACTATATTTTTATTGTAAAGATAATGGTTTTATCTTTTGATTTTTGAACTTTAACCTATCATTAACCCATTTTAACCACACCTTAACTGCTGATTATCAGATTATGTATTAATTTAGCGATATGAAAATTATTAATCCGAAAGATATGTCGAAATTTAGTAGATATTTAATAGCAATGCTCGCTTTAACCTTTATTGTTTCACAGGGTGGGGCAGAGGCACAGGATAGAAAACCCGATGGCCGGAAGAGAATCAGCATAAGCATGGATATAGATGGCGATTCCATTATGCAGTTTGTTCCGGGAGAATGGTTTAAGGGCATGGGTAAGTTTTTTATGGATGGCGACTCGGTGGTTACGTTTCATAATTTCTGGCGTAATATGGGCGACTCTATTAAAGGTATGATGCCGCAATTTTCAGAAAAAGATTTTGAGCAATTTAGAAACTCAATGATTGAGTTTGGTCGTCAGTTTAGAGATGAAAATCTTATGCAGATTGATGATTCTGCAGGGCTATTTAAGCTGCCGGGCATGATGCGTGGTGGCTTTTGGGAGATGTTTGGCGATTCGGCCGTAGGTCGTTTTCATCCCGGACAAATGTTTATGTCACCTCCCGACCGCCCCAATGGCGAGAGGCCGCAAAGTAAAAGGCTACGGGTTTTTCCTCCTCAGGTAACAGTTGAGGCTATTGAACTTAACGATATATCTATGTTGGAAAAAGGTGGAGTGAAACGTTCATTGGCCACTAAACCGGAATGGAATGCAAAGGTTGATTTTAGTTATTCACAAGCAGGTGTAGTCGTAATTGCCAAATTTGGTGGTGATAAAATTAAGAAACTGGACGCAATTCTGCTTGACGACGCAGGAAATGTAGTTTCAAAAGAGAGTGTGAAGAATATAACTGGTGATTTTAGTCGGATTTATGCCGTTGAGGTTGATAAACCCTATTTCATAATATTCACCAATGGAAAAAATATGTACGGAAGAAAAATAATGGTAACTAAAAACCGATTTCTACGTATATTAAAGTAAGGTTTAAGTTAAGGTTAAGTACTACAGGGCTGTCTCGTTAATTCGGGCAGCCCTGTATGCTTTTTTAGTGCTTCCTATAATCTCCTTTTTTATCCTAAAAAGAGCATTCGTCATTTTTATTGTAAAAAACATTGAAATTTTGTCACTTATATTAAAAAATAAGTTAATTTTAAGGGAGTATATAAATTTTAGTCTTACTAATCCTACTATCCCATGAACACAAAAAGAGTTTATACCTTCGGGAATGGGCATGCAGAAGGACGTGCCGATATGAAAAATCTGCTTGGAGGCAAGGGTGCCAACCTGGCCGAAATGAACCTGATTGGAGTTCCTGTACCGCCGGGTTTTACCATTACCACCGAAACCTGTCTCGAGTATTACAAGCTTGGACGCGAAAAGGTTGTTGAATTATTGCAGAAGGAGGTGAAGGAAGCAATATTGAATATTGAAAAACTTACCGGCTCCCAATTTGGTGTAGCCAATAATCCGCTGCTGGTATCGGTTCGTTCCGGCTCAAGGGCTTCAATGCCCGGTATGATGGATACCATTCTCAATCTTGGTATGAATGATGATGCCGTTGAGGGAATTGCAGCCAAATCGGGCAATCCTCGCTTTGCATGGGATTCCTATCGCCGCTTTGTGCAGATGTATGGTGATGTTGTTCTGGGGTTGAAACCTCACTCGAAAGTGGAGATTGATCCATTTGAAGCAATTCTGGAAGAGGTGAAGGAGGAAAAAAATATTGTTAATGATACCGACCTGACTGTTGATGACCTTAAACGACTGGTAGCTCTGTTTAAAAAAGCTGTAAAAGATCGCACAGGGCGAGATTTCCCTACCGATGCATGGGAACAGCTATGGGGTGCCATTGAGGCTGTGTTCGGAAGTTGGAATAATGATCGTGCCGTTTACTACCGTAAAATAAATAATCTGCCCGATGAGTGGGGAACCGCTGTTAACGTACAGGCTATGGTGTTTGGTAATATGGGTAACACATCAGCTACCGGGGTTGCCTTTACACGCGATGCAGGTACTGGCGAAAACCTGTTCAACGGTGAGTATCTTATCAATGCCCAGGGCGAAGATGTGGTGGCCGGTATTCGTACTCCGCAAGAGATTACATTGATTGGTTCGCGCCGTTGGGCCGAGCTGCAAAATATATCAGAATCGGTGCGTGCCACCTACTATCCATCTTTGGAAGAGGCAATGCCCGAGCTTTATAAGGAGCTTTTTGAGGTGCAGCATAAACTGGAGTTGCACTATAAAGATATGCAGGATGTGGAATTTACAATTCAAGATGGTAAATTGTGGATGCTGCAAACCCGTAGCGGTAAGCGAACCGGTGCCGCAATGGTGAAAATTGCCATGGATATGATGCGTGAAGGACTTATTGATGAGAAAACAGCCATCATGCGCCTGGAGCCCAATAAGCTTGACGAACTGCTTCACCCTGTGTTTGATGCTGTTGCCATCCGCACAGCCAATATTATGGCTAAGGGACTTCCTGCATCGCCCGGTGCGGCTACAGGCCGTATTGTGTTCTTTGCTGATGAGGCTTCACGTTACCCGGAAGCTATCCTTGTGCGCATAGAAACTTCCCCCGAAGACCTTGAGGGGATGGTGGTTGCCAAAGGTATTCTTACTGCCCGCGGTGGTATGACTTCGCACGCTGCCGTGGTGGCACGGGGCATGGGTAAATGCTGCGTATCGGGAGCAGGTGCCCTTAAAATAGATTATAAACAGCGCAAACTGGTTGCCAACGGTAAGGATTATTACGAAGGCGACTGGATTTCAATAAACGGCAGCACCGGTGAGGTGTATGAGGGTAAGGTAGATACCAAAACTCCCGACATGAGTGGTGACTTCAATGTCATTATGGAACTATCGGAGAAATATGCCCGAATGGGTGTTCGCACCAATGCCGAAACGCCTCACGATGCTCAAGTGGCTCGTCGCTTTGGGGCCAAAGGTATCGGACTTTGCCGCACCGAACACATGTTCTTCGAAGGTGAGCGCATAAAAACCATGCGTGAGATGATTCTTTCGTCAACCACCGAAGGACGTGTGCAGGCTCTTAATAAACTGCTTCCATTCCAGAGAAGTGATTTTGAAGGAATATTTAGAGCTATGGAAGGTTATGGCGTTACAATACGACTGCTAGACCCGCCGTTGCACGAGTTTGTGCCTCACCAACAGGCCACTCAGCAAGAGCTTGCCAATGAGATGGGTATTCCGTTGGATGCGGTGAGAACTAAAATTGCTGAGCTTGAGGAGTTTAACCCGATGCTTGGCCACCGCGGATGCCGACTGGGTAACACATACCCAGAAATTACCGAGATGCAGACACGCGCCATCATTGAGGCGGCTCTCAATGTTAAAAAAGAGGGTGTGAAAACACTGCCCGAAATAATGGTGCCGCTTATAGGAACTGTGAAAGAGCTAAGGATGCAGACCGAGTTGATACGTGCCACTGCCGAGAAGGTTTTTGCCGAGCGCAACGACCGCATCGAATACCTTGTGGGTACAATGATTGAGGTGCCGCGTGCTGCTCTAACTGCCGACCTGGTGGCTGTGGAGGCCGACTTTTTCTCGTTTGGTACGAATGACCTCACTCAGATGACTTTCGGGTACTCGCGCGATGACGCAGGAAAATTCCTGCCTATCTATATCGAAAAGGGTATTTTGAAACACGATCCGTTCCAGGTTCTCGACCAGGAGGGCGTAGGCCAGCTGGTGAGAATGGGATGCGAAAAAGGACGTGCCACCAAGCCCGACCTCAAAATAGGTATCTGTGGCGAGCATGGTGGTGAGCCATCATCGGTAGAGTTCTGCCATGAAGTGGGCATGAACTACGTGAGCTGCTCGCCCTATCGTGTGCCTATCGCCCGTGTGGCAGCCGCTCAGGCAGCTTTGAGATGACTTTTTGAATTGTTGTGTTTTTTTATAATGGGAGCCTCGCTAATATGGTGAGGCTCTTCTATTTAGTACTGCCAATTTGCTTTGCTGGTACACCGCCCACTATTGCGTATGGTGGCACATCACGACTCACAACCGAGCCGGCAGCCACAATACTATATTCACCAATGGTTACGCCCGGCAGTATGGTGCTGTTCATACCTATAAAAGCTCCCTCTTTTATTAGTACCGGTCCCACAATTTCGGTGCCCCGGGTATTTTTTGCCGATAGGTCGTGGGATAGCACCACAGCCATGGCACCAATCATGACTTTATCCTCTAGGGTTATAAGTTCGGGGCGGCGATTATCGATAAGCACCATATAGCCAATCTCCACCTTTTTACCCACATTCACGCCCCGCCATCTGTGACTCCCGGCACGCATCTGCTTGGCCGGTAAAAACCACGATGGAAATAGCATCAGGTTACGGAATATTCGTTTCAACTTATTGGCTGTGGGCAATTCCCCATATTTTACCTCTTCTTTGCTCATGTTTTTTCTTCTACTCTGAATATCATAAAACTATAAAAAATAATTTCGCTTTCTACCATAAATTTTAAGATATTTGTAAATTGTATTGATTGTTATCAAGTAGTATTAATGTAAACCTCTGATTAGAAATGAATAACAAATTCAACTACCTTTTGTCCATAATCTTATCTGTATTCGTTTTGGCACTTTTCACTCATTGTGCACCACAAAAAAAAGAAGAAAAAAAGCCGATAGTGCTTGGCTATGTTGCCGGATGGACCGGAATGGGAATGGAGCAGGTAGATGCTACGAAGCTTACCCACATTAACTATGCATTTGCCAATTTGGTTGATTGTCAGGCGTTTTTTGAACTCGACCACGACTCACAGTTTATTTCTCAATTGGTAGCCAAGAAAGCTGAAAACCCTGATCTTCAGGTGTTAGTGTCTATAGGTGGCTGGATATGGTCGAAGAACTTTTCTGATGCAGCACTCAACGACTCTACCCGTGCCTTGTTTGCCTCAAGTGCCATTGAACTTATGCTGAAACATAAATTTGACGGTATCGACCTCGATTGGGAGTACCCCGGCCAAATAGGCGATAATAATGTGTTCCGGCCCGAGGATAAAGAGAATTTTACCTTGATGCTTAAGGAGATACGCGAGCAACTCGACCAACTTCCGCAAAGTGCCGATAAGCATTTTCTGCTTACCATTGCCACCGGAGCCAATAAGGATTATACCGATAATACTGACCTTGGCGAGGCTCAGAAGTATCTCGATTTTATAAACATAATGACTTACGACCTTTATAGTGGGCTTGATTACACCACAGGGCATCATGCCAACCTTAATGCCACGCCGCTTACCACAAAGCAGGGTTCGGATATACATTCGGCGGTTGATGGGCATATCAATGCAGGCGTTCCGGTCGGTAAAATTGTGCTTGGCATTCCGTTCTATGGCCGTATATGGAGTGGCGTGAACAATGAAAATAACGGTCTTTATCAACCTGCCGAAACCATCGGAACAATAATAGATTACAACATTATTGTAGATCAATATCTTGAAAAAGGATTTGAGAGCTATTGGGATGAGGTGGCCAATGCACCTTATGTGTGGAGTGCCGATTCGGCAATTTTCATATCGTATGAAAATCCACAGAGCTTGGGTTTAAAACTTAAATATATCGATGAAAAAGGACTTGCCGGAGCCATGTTCTGGGAGTATAGCCTCGATAAAAATGACGAACTGCTTAATACCATCCATAGACATTTTAATAAATAATTTTTGGATGATAATACTTTCAACGGCCGCCAGACTTAAATACTAGGTGGCCGTTGTTTTTTTATTGATGATTGATGTCAAACAATACAGCTTTTGAGTTGTTTTATATAGTGTAATTGGCTTGTTGAATTAAGATAGGAGGTGTTATAATTTTCTATTTTAAGTATAATTAATAAATAAATCCAACTATTGTACGCCATTTTAATACTAAATGATATCAAAAAAGACTATTTTTGTTATTTGAAAAAAATAAAATAATGCGCCAATGAAAAATGAAATAATGAAAATTTCGAAAATCAGCAAGAAGGACAGGAAGGATATGATTCAATATATCAACCTGCAACTTGCTGCTCTTGGTCAGCCGCTATATTATGATAACACAGATATTGGCACCAAGTTTTCGAATGCAAGGTTCTTGTCATTGACCGAAGACCTTATCAACAGTTTTAGGGAGAAGTCCCGCCTGCTGTCAAATCACCTCTCACCGGTTGATACAAGGATACAGAACTTCTTGGACGATTATTTGAGTGATTCCGGAGTTGATAATGTGGGGCGTATTCCCAACAATACCTTTGTGCTCAATCAAAAAGGATTAGCCAGAGAGATGACGCTTCCACCCGATGGAAAGACATTCAAAAGTAAATATGTTACCAGTTACAGGGTTAAGCAGGGTATTTTAAATAACCCGGCCAACGATAAACGCACAACCAAAGGAACTTTCCACATTGTGGAGGGCGGTCTGCCTGTGCCTTTAGATAAAAAAGAGGTAACAAAAGTTGCCTTTGCCAATCTTCTTACCGCAGCGGTGAATCCTCCTAAAGAGTTGCAACTTCTGCCGTTTACATCAACCCAACAAGAGAAGGCACACGTAATTGTGTCGCTGCTTATGCGCCCCGTGGTTAGCCCCGAGGTAAAAGGAGTGATACCCGAAAAGAGCATGGAGATCCGTTTCTTTGCGCCAGGAAGCCTTATTAGTAACCTTGATTTTGTAGAGTCTATTTTCGGTAATGCCGGCGACCATAACCTTGCAGTGAATGATGCTGCCCTTGATACTAACCATTGGACAGGTCATACAGGATGTATTATTCTGGCACCACAGCTTACCGAACTTCGCAAGAAGGATCTTGGACTGCCTCATTACGACCAAGCCACTGAGCGTCAACGTAAAGATGGCATGTGCTGGAAAAACGAGGATGAGCTATACAATGATGGCGTTCCCTTTAAACTTACTTGTAGGGATGACCGTGGTGTGGTAGTAACGCTTATTGCCGATAACTACTTCGGATATTCCAAAAAGGAGATTAAGACTCAGATAAGCTATTCGGCCAACCTTTATGGATTGGTTGAGGAGGAGCATGCCGGTGGTGCAATAGCATTCCCGCGTGGTATTATGAGCGATAATGTTTATGGTGCCGATTTCTCCCGTCGTTTTGCTCAAAAGTATGATTTTGAAGGAGTTAAAAGCCTTTTGGGCGATAAGATTGAGGTGAAAGATGGTAGCTATGCTATCGATAAAACTTATCCTGATATAGTATATATACCTGAGTATGCTAATATTGAGATTGACAATTGCCGTATTACATGGGAGAAAGATGGGGTGAAAACTAAATTGCCACTGTCGCCAG
This sequence comes from uncultured Marinilabiliaceae bacterium, assembly GCA_964635545.1. Taxonomy (GTDB): domain Bacteria; phylum Bacteroidota; class Bacteroidia; order Bacteroidales; family Marinilabiliaceae; genus JAGPIS01. The sequence goes on along the minus strand of CAZWOA010000008.1, from coordinate 12,920 downwards.
AGAAGACGTATGTTCACCCATCGGGAAATAAGTTTCAGCTGGTTAAGCACCCCACACAGTCGTTGTGGAGGGTTATTAACACTGCCCCCGAAGGTGTGTTCTGTCATAAGCCATGTACTGTATCAGGTGGTGGTAAGTCGGAGATATCAAAATCGATGCAGAACGCCATTCAGTATGGCCCATACAATATTGTGGATCTAGATGAAGACTTCAAAAAAGCTGATGAGATTATCAACTACGACTACTCGGGCAGATGGAAGAATATGCACGAGACAGAACGTGATTATCGCGGCTTCCTGAGTCCTAAGCGTACTCTTGGCTCGGCGGTGAAATTGCTTACTCCATCAGAACTTTATAGCGATGAGTATAACGAGTTCCTGAAAAATATACCCGATCATATCCGTTCATTGGTACTGTTTGTAAAACGTCTGTACCGTAATGATCAGGAGAGGGGTAATTGGAAGGATTATATGTCGGTTGAGATTATCAACGGCCGCCGTGGTACTACCCTTCAGTATAAAAACAATAAGGTAATTGGTTCTTATGTGCGCATCGGTTTTGCTCAAGAGGGCAACTGGCTGCTTCATAAACTGCGCTCCGACTTTGTGCCCAGCCACAAAATACAGATGGAGGATGATATTACCGCTTCAATAACCATTGGCCGTAAACATCTTGATAACATCAATCCGGAGTATAAAAACCCAAGCTTTAAGTTTACAGCCAACTGTGAGGCACACTTGTTCCAGCGTCCTGATGAGGCAATAATAAGAGGTTATGATAAAGAAGCAGAGGCTGATATTTGCAGTCCGCACACGTTCCTAACCAACTATGAGCCACTTACACATGCCGATGCTGTGGCATTGTATGAAGATGCCATCAATTTCGATAAATATACCCAGCCGGTTAAAGATCTTATAACAGATGTTATTGCTGCTGAGGATGATGAGTATTTCGTAGTGCCATCGCACACTCGTCTTGTTGATGGAAAACCAACCAATAACCCCCGTTATTTGCAGAAAAACACTAATGTGGGTGTTACTTTCGATAACTATCTTGCCGAAGTGGGAATAAGGCTGCATCGTAAGCTTACTCCTGAACGTCCTGTGTTACACGTAGTTAATGCAGTGTTGCCCGGCCGTCGTAATAATCCTGCAGATAAGAAGGCCGGTATCCGTCCGTTGAGTGTATATAATCCTATTCACTATCAGGAACTGCCTGAATTGTTTATGGATTTTGTGTGTAGCTTAACAGGTAAATCGCCATCTACCACCGGAGCCGGATCGGAAGGTGCGCTTACCAAAGGGCCGTTCAATATGCTGGTGCCAACTACCGACCTTAATAATGCATTGCTTTCTTATATTCTTACTGATTATAAAGGCTTTAGCTCTGCAGCAGGGTATGTAGGTTCTGAGAATCGTTTCGACCATGATATCAGTATTTTGATTCCTGAAATATGGGCACGCCTAGAGCCAGCCGACCGTGATCCGAACTTGCTTATAGAGACTAATTGCCTTGAGAAACTTGAAGATTTTGAGCATAAAGGTCAGAAGGTACTTGCAAGCCGTTTGGGTTACCGTATCACTTCAAATTTTGCTTTCAGGTGTATGAATCGCCTATTCGACGAACCGCTTGCAGTGTTCAACGAACGTATGCTTAAGCCCGAATTGCAGAATATGGATGAGTTCGTTGACGGTATCAATAATATCGTTGAGGCTCAAAAGAAGGTGGCTCTTCAATATTTTGAAGAGGGAAGCGTTGAATCGGCCATTCCGCCGCTTAAGGTTCTGCTTCACATTATGGCCTACGGTCATTATGAGAACAAAACTATCGACAATCCTGAACTTAGAAGCTTGTTTGATTACAATAACGTAATCAATAGCGATTGGTATAAAGAGCGTCTTAAACTGAAACAACAGAAAGATGTTGAATTCTGCCAATTCCAGATTGATTATGCCAATAATTTCAAGAGTGAGCCAAATAATGAGTCGCTAAGCGAAGTTATACAAATCAATAAAAAACTTGACCAACTAACCAGTCGACTTGAATATATGAAGTCGGATAGTTATCTGGATGATTTGGTGGGAACGATTGGACTCGATCCTTTGTTCAGAAAATAAATTCATAATAAATAATAAAACCGAAGTGATAATTACTTCGGTTTTATTTTTACATCAATAATTATAGAGTAAAAGTTGGTTATTAAAAATTAGTATAATATCAATTCTTATGCTATTTTGGAACTCGGATAATAAGGTAAAAAAACCGCTATTTTGTAAATTATGAGTAAACTCGCTACCGATAATGCCATAAAGAGAGACAAACTTGTGGCACTTTTTCAGAAATATATGTTGGAAGATAGTAATGATGTTGAATTTCTGATATTGCTTGTTAACATTATTCGTCCGGATAATATAGTTGAAGATGCTAAAATTGATATCTCTGTACTTAACGAGCTATTGGAGGGCAATGAAAAATATCGTGCTTATATTGCAAAATATATGGCCGATATTTTCTATCGCAAAGAGTTTGACCAGATTCTTACCGATTCGGGAATTATAAAAGACAGCGATTTTTTTTATGAGCTTCGTAAGCGTATTGTAAACCGACTTCTGCCTGAGCAACCTCCTAAAGATACATTGCAGTATGTTTTAAATCAGGTTTTTACCAATAATGATGACTACTATTGGCTGGCCGGCATACCCAATGATCAACTTCAAAAACTGGTGGTGCTGGCAGGGCTCGATGAGGATAGAAACACTGATAATTATGTGTTTAAATTTTCGGAGGTTATTTATGCCCTTGAAGTGCTTATTCAGCGTATGTCGGGAGCTGCAATGGAGACCAGCGTGAGTAAAATGGTGCCCGAATATCAGAATCTCGATAGTCCGTTTATCGGTATTCAGCGCGAGTTTGCCGAGTTTAGCCTTCGATTGATGAGAACACCCGAGAAATATACCGACTCATCCGACCTTGGCTACAAACAGATACAGATATTGCACAAGCAGTGTGTTGAGTATGTTAAAACTGCTTTTGCCAATGCACATAAGTATGGTATATCTATAAAAGTAAATCAGTCATTATTGCGCATCAGGCAACAACTTGATCGTATTGCTGAGATACTTCCGTTTCTTGTTATCGACTCATCCGAAGAGATAAAATCTAAACGCATCAATTTGTCGTTACATCTGATAAGGTACAACTGCCAGAAAAGTAATATTAAAAAGCTGGTTAATGAAAGTACTCAGCTTATATCTTATGAGGTTACTCACCATGCAGCACGCACGGGCGAACACTATATTACCAATAGTAAAGATGAGTATTTTCAGATGTTGAAAACTGCGTCGGGTGGTGGATTGGTGGTTGGATTTTTATGTATCTTTAAAATCTTGCTGGGTAATATCGACGCAAGCGCATTCGGACATGCATTTTACTATAGTCTTAATTATGCTTTCGGTTTTATAATGATATATCTGTTGGGCTTTACCCTGGCCACTAAGCAGCCGGCGATGACTGCTTCTACGCTTATTCGTGCACTTGAGTTTGGTAATAAGGATAAAAACGGACGAAAGAATCCGGATAGATATAAAAATTTTGCCGTATTCTTCTCAAAAGTATTCAGATCGCAGTTTATAGCCTTTGTGGGTAACGTATTGGTTGCTTTTCCTGTAGCTTTCATACTTGTTGTGCTAATTGATATGGTGTTTAATATCAATATAGCCAGTGAGAAGTGGGAGGTGATGATTACAGATTTAAGTCCCTGGCACTCATCGGCAATATTCCATGCTGCTATAGCCGGTTTTTTCCTCTTTATTTCGGGTATTATAGCGGGTAGTATTGCCAATCGCGATAAGCACGACCATATCTACTATCGTATTCAGGAGCATCCCACGTTGAAAAAATTGATTGGGAAGGAACGTACACAGAAACTGGCGACACTTTATGAGCGCAAATGGGCGGGTGTGGCCTCCAATCTATGGTTTGGTGTGTTTATGGGTAGTACTGCCTCTATTGGCTTCTTTTTAGGGTTGAATCTCGATATACGACACATAACTTTTGCAAGTGGAAATTTGGCATTGGGACTATATGGTGCCGGTTTTACCGTTCCTTGGCAACTGATAGTGTGGGGTGTTTTTGGTATAGGTGTTATCGGACTTACCAACTTCTTAGTTAGTTTTTCACTATCGCTCACTTTGGCGTTGAATTCGCGCAATATGCCTGTGCGCGAACTAAGGCTTGTGGCAATAGCCATATGGAGATATTTTAAAATCAAACCCCGCGATTTCTTTTTTCCGCCTGTTGAGAATGGAAAAGGATGAAAGATACTAAAGGCTATAAGCTAGTAGCCATAAGCTATCTGCTAATGGCTAATGTCTATAAGCTATAGGTTTAGCCTATCTATATGTGAAGATAAGTGATAGAGGCATACTAATGGAATTGAAATCCATCCCAACAGAAATAATAAATAGCGATGCTATACCTAATATAAATACAGTTGCTATTAAATAAGAGATTATGTTGAGTAATGTAATTCTTTTGTAAGTGTCTCTTCTTTAATAACTTCAGGATGCCTTCCGGTACTGCATAACAGCCAGAAGATTGAATATTACCGCAAAACCTGAGATTGCTATTATTGGTTTAAGAATATCGTTAATGGAGCTTCCTTTGAGTACTACCAGTCGGATAATATCAACCAGATAGGCTGTAGGATTAACTAGATTGAGATACTGAGCCCATTGCGGCATATATTCAGTAGATGTAAAAAGTCCGCTAAGCAATATAAAAATCATAGCAAAGAAAAGAGTTACCAGCATTGCCTGAGTCTGTGTCTGAGATGAAATGGAGATAAGGAATCCCAGTCCAAGTACAGCCAACAGATATATCGCCACTACCAGATACAGAACCCAAAGACTTCCTACTATGTGTAAACCAAAAACCACGACTGAAACCAACAGGCCGAAAGAGAGCTGAAACAGGCCGATTACCCATATAGGAAAGAGTTTCCCTACAATAAACTGAGCTTTCAATATGGGAGTTACGTTTAATTGTTCTATTGTACCTGATTCTTTTTCTCTTACGATATTTAATGCGGATAGTAGTATCCCTATCAGAGTTATAAGAATTGCCAATATACCCGGTAGCATAAGGGAGTGGTAGTCTAATTTAGGATTAAACCATTGAGAATATTCAATATTAATATTTGATGCAGGCGTCTGCATATTGACTTTGGCTACATGTTCCAGTTTAAAGTCATTAAGTATTGAGTTTACATATACGCTTGCCAGACCGGCTTTCATACTGTTTATCGCATTAACAGTTACTGCAATTTCCGGTTTTTGACCGGCATACATATCTTTTTCAAACTTTGCAGGTATTTCAATGATAACATCAGCTTTATCATTTTCGAAATCACCAAGTGCCTCCTTCATTGAGTATGATCTGTTATTTATTATAAAATAACCGGATGCCTGCAGTTTGGAAGTCAGCTTTGCAGATAAGGCTGAGTTATCCCTGTCGATAATAGTAACCGACAGGTTTTTAATGTCGAAATTGGCTGCATTAACAAGAACCACCAGTTGTATTATTGGCATTCCTATAATGAGGAATTTCATCATTCTATCCCTCCATATCTGGAGGAATTCTTTTTTTATCAGTGCTATCAGGGTTTTCATCACGCTTCTCTTTTACTAAATTTCTTAATACTTACAGCAGTAAAAAGTGCTGCCATTGATACCATTATCAGCAGTTGCATCCACACATGCTGAATTCCTGTTCCTTTAATCATTACATTTTTCAGCGCTTCGATAAACCACTTGGCAGGGAAAATCTGACATATATACTGAAGTATAACAGGCATATTTTCGATAGGGTATATAAAGCCCGAGAGCAGGGTTGTAGGCAGGAACAGCCCCACAATGGAGAGTATGGCCGCCACCTGCTGAGTTTCTACATAAGCAGCAATCATTACGCCGAGTGACATTGAAGTGAATAGGAAGGCAATACAAACAGTAAGTAGCAACCATACGGATCCATTGACAGGCATTCCGAATATCACCTTAGCCAGTATCAGGATTACAAATGTGTTTAATAGAGATATAATCAGGTATGGTATTACCTTGCCGAAAATAATTGTATTAATTTTCAGAGGTGATACGTTAAGAGTTTTAAATGAGCCGAACTCCTTTTCCTTGGTAATCGATATTGCAGTCATCATTGCCGATATTATGGCAAGAATAAGAGCCAGCACTCCAGGCACATACATGTAAACACTTTTCAGTTCGGGGTTATAGAACAGCTTGGTTGTTATTCCAAACAGTGAGTCACCACTCCTGGCATTATTAACATCATCTCTATAATCTATAATTATTGAGCTGGCATAATTGATAATGGTTGATGCAGCATTTGGATCGGTTGCATCTGCAATAAGTTGTATATCAGCCCTCCCCTTTTGATGAAAATCTTTTGAGAATTGAGGTGGTATTACTATGGACAGTTTTATTTTTCCATCGGCAAAAACCGTTTCGAGCTGCGAATTTTGGTTTAGTATTTTATGAGTTTTAAAATAACCTGACGATGTTAATTTATTGACCAATGCGATTGACATTTCATCTTTTGCATTATCCAGCACTGCTATCCGCGCATCCTTGATATCTGTTGTTATTGCAAATCCAAACAGCAGCACCAGCACAACGGGCATCGCAAAGACAATCATCAGAGTTCTCTGGTCTCTAAAAATGTGTCTGAACTCTTTCTTTATGAATGCTTTAAATTGTTTCATTTTGTAGATGTGTTACGTGCAAGTTTATAAAACAGGTCGTCCATTGTTTTCACCCTGAATTCCTCTTTCAGTCTGTCAGGTTCTCCCAGGGCTTCAATTTTTCCATCGACCATCAGTGAGATTCTGTTACAGTATTCGGCCTCATCCATGTAGTGGGTTGTTACGAATACTGTTGTGCCTTTTTCTACAGTTTCATATATCAGATCCCAGAACTCTCTTCTTGTTACCGGATCTACTCCGCCTGTTGGTTCATCAAGGAATACAATTTGTGGGTTGTGTATTAGCGACAATGAGAATGCAAGTTTTTGTTTCCATCCGAGCGGCAATGATTTTACCATTGCATTTTTATGGTTCTGCAGTGATAGTCTGTTAAGCAAAAGGTCTGCCCTCTGCTGTATTTCTTCCTTTCCGAGACCATATACCGTGGCATAGAAAGCTATATTTTCCATTACAGTAAGGTCTTCGTAAAGAGAGAATTTCTGCGACATATATCCTATGTTTTTCTTCACCACTTCGGGTTGTGTAAACACATTGTACCCGGCTACCGTAGCCTCTCCTTCTGATGGGGTTAGCAGTCCGCATAGCATTCGCATGGCAGTGGTTTTACCTGCTCCATTGGCTCCCAGAAATCCGAATATTTCACCACTGCCAACATCGAAAGTGATTTGATTTACTGCTGTGAAGCTTCCAAAAGTCTTAGTCAGGTTATTTACTGAAATAGTTTTCATTTATTACGAATAAACAGGGTGAATTCAATTATTGTCACTTGTCATAAGATCCATAAAGCAATCCTCAATACCGGCCTCTATTTGCTTATATGTAATAGTCAAATCTTTAGCAATTGCTTCTAAAGAGGCATCGTGTTTAAGAGCCAGATGCGCTGTTTGTCCGAAAGGATAACAGCTGTGTACTCCCTCCTTCTGCCTTAGCTTAACAATATCGGAGTGGAGGTTTTTACTCTTCACTTCGTACAGAGGGCGCGGGTAGTTATCCATAATGTTTTTAGGGGTATCGACTTTCATTATTATCCCGTCTTGGATCAAAGCAACTCTATCGCACATTACAGCCTCGTCCATATATGGAGTTGACACCACAATGGTTATCTCTCTTTTATTCAATGACTTGAGCATCTCCCAGAATTCCCGTCTTGAAACGGGATCTACCCCTGTAGTGGGTTCATCAAGGAATAGAACTTTAGGTTTGTGTACCAGAGCACAACAGAGAGCCAGTTTTTGCTTCATTCCTCCGGATAGTTTTCCTGCAGGCCTTGTAGAGAATGGTTCAATCTGCACCCAAATATCATTGATGATATCAAGGTTTTCTTCTACAGTTGTATCAAAAATAGTTGCAAAGAAATCGAGATTTTCCCTTACGCTAAGGTCTTGATATAGTGAGAATTTCCCGGGCATATAACCTATTATGTCCCTGATTTGTTTGTGATCTGTTTTTACATTGAGTCCGTCAACAGTTGCCGCACCCATATCGGCTTTAAGCAGGGTAACCAATATGTCGAACAGGGTAGATTTGCCAGCACCATCGGGTCCTATCAGACCAAACAGTTCTCCTTTACGGACGTTTAATCTTATGTTTTGCAGTGCCTTTACCGTTCCGTAACTTTTGCTTATATTATCGATAACAACCATGTCTCTCATTTTTTTATTTGAACTTCACTTCACCGGGCATTCCTATTTTAATTGTACCGTCATTGGCTACTTCAATCTTGCAACCATACACCAGGTTAACTCTTTCATCCTTGGTTTGTATCACTTTTGGGGCAAATTCAGCTTTGTCGGATATCCATGTTATCTTCCCCATGTAATGGTTGTATTCTCCTTTGGGTTTATCGGTAAAAACATTTATGGTATCTCCTAATTTAATTTCAGACAGCTGATCTCCTGTCACATAAGCTTTGAGTGTAATTACTGACAGGTCGGCAATTTTCATTACAGGTTTTCCTACCGGTACAAACTCTCCCTCTTCGGCAAAAACCGATAAAACAGTACCGCTAATATTTGCCTTTGGTGCCGATTTTTCAATCTGGTCGTCAACCTGCAAGATCTGAACTTTCATTGCCTGTATTTCTGCAAATATGCTTTTTGTCTGGGTATTCAGTTGCGACGAGGTGGCAACAATTTGTTTTTTAAGTAATTCAGTCTGACTGTTTATGTCATCCAGTTGTTTTTTAGTTGCACTGTTTGTTTCAACCAATCTCTCGGTACGTGCCTGCTCATGTTTGGCTGTTTCAAGTTGTTGCTTAAGCACATTCAGTTGAGCAACAGCATCGGGTAGTTTAGCCTCCAGCACCTTAACCGAAGCCTCCAGCTGCATTTTTTTCAACAGAAGCTGGGAATTGTCAATCTTAAACAGGCTCTTATCTTTTAAAACCTGGTCGCCTTCCTTATGCTTCAATTCAATTATTCTGCCTGTTGATTCGGCGGATATAATTATTTCAGTGGCCTCGAAGTTGCCCTGTGCATCCATATCTTTTTTGCCATTACTGCAGGATGCCACTAATACTGAAACTGCTATTGCTGTTAATACCTTTTTCATGGTTATATAATATTAAAGATTTCCGTTAAGTAAGTTGTATTTATATTTTGCCTGAATAAGTTTTATCTTATGAAACTCCATGTCAAGCATTGCTTTTTTTTCGTTGTTCATGTCAATCAGATATTCACCGGAAGTAATTACTCCGTTAGCCAATCTGTTGAACTGAGCCTGAGTCACCGATTTTTGTTTATCTACGATTTCCTCATCTTTTTCAAGCATTTCGTTATATTTAATTATTTCATCCAGTTGCATATCAATTTCATTTTTATTAGCTCTTGCGAAGTCCAACTCCTGAGTCATAACCAGCTTCTGTTGTGCCATAATGCTTTTTTTCTCATGTTTTGCAGTAAACCTTCCGGTAACAGGAATTGTAAGTCTTGCACCTATAATTGCAGTTGGTGAGAAATCGTCATTAAGCATATTGAAACCAGGCCTCGAGTAACCTGCACTTGCAAAACCCTGCAGTTTTGGCATATTCCTTGAATTCACTACTTTAGTCTGGTGTTCCAGACTTTTAGCCTGCGACTGGAATACTTTAAATTCAGGGCGTGCGGATACTGAAGATTGGTATATATTTACCTCTGGCTCATAGAAACGGCTATCTGCTGAATATTGAACACCAGTCAGAGATGTTAAAGCATTGATGAGTTGTTTTTTAGTTGCCTTTGCTTCAATTACTTTTTGCTGTATCCGAAGGTTCTCTGCTTCAAGTATTTCCAAATTGCTTTGTGTTACAGTGCCTTCTTTTAATTTGTTTTGCATCTGCTCAATATTAGTCTGCAGGCTATTTTGTGTAACCTGCAGTATCTCAAGCTGTTTGTTTGCCAACATAATACCTAGATAGGTATTTGTTACTGCCTCTTTAATGGCCAGGGTTGTGATTTCAATTTTCCCCTGTTCTGCATCACTGTTAAACTCCAGTACATTTTTCTGATGTCTTGCATATCCACCATCATAAATATTCTGCACCAGATCTATTGATGTACGGTATTGATCCTTTGATAATTTACTATCATTATTTTGAGACATAACACTTGGCAGTTCGATAACCTCGTTTTGATAGGAGGCCTGGGCATTGATATTTATCTGTGGTAAAAAAGTTGTATTAACAGCCTTTTTACCAGCTTGAGTAATCTCTTCCCTCAGGATTTTTTGCTGTTGAATAGTGGAGTATTTTACCGCATCTTCTAAGCAATTATCAAGAGTAATATTTTGTGCCTTGGGTGCCAGAGTAAGATAAGCTCCTGTAACTATTGTTAAAAATAATCGTTTCATAATAGCAACATTGATTTGTTTACAAACACAAAGGTATGGCAACAGATCTGCAAAAGCGGTAACATCCGTTACGGAAGGAAAAATAGTTTAAGAAAAATGTAATTCGTTGTTAGTTGGTCGTAATTCGAGCGAGTAAAAGACGCAAAGATAGAGAAGGCAGAGAGTGCAAAAAAGGCCAATTTAGTGAAGTTGTAGGTGTAAAAACTAAGATGGTAACAAATGTTACTGAAATTGCAATTTTCGCGCTTTATCTTTGTAAAAAAAGGAATATGAAAGAGCATTATAATAGCATGGATGGCTATGATGAAAATATAGATTTTTTATCGTTTTGCAAATCCTGTGCAAAGAGGTCAGAAGGCGGGATTGGCTGTGAACTGAAATTTACTATCAAAAAATATAGTAAAGGTGATTATATAGCATATAAAAACAATCGTGTTACTACCTTAAGTTATCTGACCCAAGGTAGAGTTAAAACAGAGATTGTTTCTGATTCAGGTCTATCTCTATTAGTTGTTGAGAAAACAGCTCCATTCCCTATTGCCGCCACTCTACTGTTTGCTAAGAATAATGTTTATCCGGTTGATGTTATTGCCCTAGAGGAGAGTGTTGTTATGGATATAACAAAAAGCTCAGTTGAGAGCCAAATGATGGCATGTCAGGATTTTTTGCGTCGCTTTTTAGAGTTTAATGCTGCTGCCTTACAAATAATGTCGGACAGGATGACAATTTTTGCACAGAAAAGCATTAAGGCAAAAGTGAGTTATTATCTACTTACAATAGAAAAGAAGGGGAAATATGAGTTTGATAAGAGCATTATATCTCTCTCAGAATATTTCGGAGTAGAACGTCCATCGCTATCCAGAGCAATAGGTGAGATGGTTGACAAAGGCATTGTTACCTATAGTAATGGAAGGGGTGAGATATTGAACTATAGAGAGTTGCATGATTTGCTAGGTTAGTTGTGAACTCAACTTTAATGTCAAGATATTTATCGAACGCCTTTAATGGCGGGCTTTTTGCAGATGTGGGCTTGGGAGCAGATGTTTCTATAAATAAAGGACAAGGTAGCTGGAGTGCCGGAGTTGGTATTGGCGTAAATAAAAATCACATGCCAACAATCATACCCACAGCTTTGTAACCCATGTGGAAGATGCCTTTGGCTACAGCTCAAACGTATGCGCCCGAGCAACTACATATTTTTATAGTATATTTTTGCCTATAAATTGCGGCAAAAGATCTTTGAAATTTTTGGCAGGTGTATATTGAATATTGTCCATTACGTATTTTAGCCAGCTTTGAGGTTCAATGTCGTGTTTTTTACATGTTCCGAAGAAGCTGTAGAACATTGCTATATCACTGGCTGCATCGTGCGAACCGGCAAAGAGATAATTTTTGCGGCCAATAGCCAGTGGACGTATTGCATTTTCAACCAGATTGCTGTCTATCTCAAGCATCCCGTTGTGAAGATAATTCTGCAGACTATCCCAGTGATTTATGCAGTAAAGAATGGCTTTGCCTATCGGAGTGCGGGGAGGAAGGCCTTTATGTTTAGCAATGAACTGACCTATTTTATTGATTACTGGTAGGGATTTTTCTAACCGCAAAGCATGTCGCTTGTCATGTGTTAGCTCCTCTTCACGTGCCTCCTGCTCTACTGCATACAGAGTTTGAATCTCTTTTAATATATATGTGGCATATTCCTCGTGGTTGGTGAGTGCTTGTTCGAAGTATCGCCTTGCATGAGCCCAACACGAAAGATGTATCAAATCGGTATTTTTAGAAAGAGAGGTGTATCCCGAATATCCATCGGTTTGAATAAATCCCTTAAAAGTAGCCAGATCATCAATAGCCCCCTTGGCCGACCGGCTCTTGTGGTATTCGAATAGAACGGATTTTGATAATGGAGCATACCTAACCCACATATATCCTTGATGACATATGCCTTTTTTATTGCTATCCTGCACTTTTATGGGAGATTCGTCTATCATTTGGTAAATTTCATTATAGACGCAAAGCCGGTGTATTTGGTAAAGTGCCCGTATTCGATTGGCTCCAATTTTAACCCATGATTCCAGCGTGCTTTTGGGAACCCGGACTCCCATCTGGGATAACATAATTAAGATTCTGTGGTAAGGTAGATGATATAAAAACTTATAAACAAATATCATCGAAACCAGCGAAGTACTCGCAATGCACTTATCCAGAGGACGTTCAAGAGGTGCAATTACTTGTTGATGATTCCCTTTGCTATCTTCTTTTGTTATACCTAGATTCCGCAACCACCCCTCAAATAAAATAATTAAAGCGTTGTAAATAAATT
>CAZWOA010000007.1:3131-59864 GCA_964635545.1 uncultured Marinilabiliaceae bacterium | reverse complement strand
AAATTTTGTGTTTATGAAAAACTTAAAAGTTTTTGGCGTTCAAGAGTTGGACGCTAAAGAAATGAGAGAAACGGATGGTGGGATACTGCCAGTCATACTTAAAGTAGCTGAATGGGTAGCCGTAGCTTTAGCATGGGAGATAGCTTCTAATCCTGGTGCATCCCAAGAAGCTATGTCAGAGGGATTTGAGAATGGGTATAATAGTGTTAACTTTTAAATAAATTATTATGAGAATTATTATAGATGAAACTCAATTACAAGAGTTGACAGAAAAGGAAAAGGAAGACATTAATGGTGGCTCCGAATTAACTGATGCAATCCTAAAAGCTATCTCTTATGTGGCTGGTGTAACTGCTAAGGTTCATGAATATCACGCAGAGACAGCACCTTGGACTGGACATGCAAAATGAAATTTAGTGTTATATATTACCGGGTTTATCCCGGTAATTAAAATATATTTAGATGAAAAAAATAATTATATTCACCTGTTTGCTTTCGTTAAGCCTTTTTTTGGCATGGTTCTATCGCCCCTTTATTTATTCTCAGGGATACTTTGATTTGTATATTGCAGATGTATTCCCTAGTTTACTGGCAGTACCCTTAATGACTTCTTTAGCTTTGTTGAAAAAAAAGGAGTTAATGGTTAAGGAAGTTTTCATAATGTTTGCGGCCGTAATTGTAATTGAAGTGTTACAGTTATTCACCGGTGGATTTGATTATAAAGACATTGTTGCCGCTATAATAGGAACAGTTTTAGCATTATATTTCTGGAGGGGCAACATCACATTTATCTTTTCTAAATTACAGAAATAAAAAAAGTAGTTGTGAAAGGAAGATATATTTATTTCTTTTATTTGTATTGGTGCATTAATACCAATATTCCTAAGCACAAAATTATTTGATATATTATGGTTTGTCAAGATTGTTGCTTTATTATTAGGGGCACTATTAACATTTTTTGTTGCCAATAGAATAAAAGACACATGAAATTCTGTCTTTGGACCTCAAAATAATTTTACTCATTGCACCTCACATGAACCATTAAAATTAATAGCGTTACAGAATACCCCGATGGACAACCTTGTGAGTTACCATCCACCGGGGCGCAGGCACGGCCTGCACAAAATTAATCATTTTTTTAACTTAAAATTTTGTGTTTATGAAAAACTTAGATTTGAACAACTACGGTGTTCTGGAAATGGATGCTGTGGAAATGAGAGAAACGGATGGCGGGTTTTTATTAGCCGCTGCCGCAGTTACTTTGGCAGTTCTTTATGTTGCAGGAACTAGTGCAGGTCTAGCGCAAGGACACAAATTTAATGGGATGCCATAATTTCATCTATTAAAGATAGTAGAGTGAGATTACTTTCACTCTACCTATAAAATAATTTTCTATGATTTACGAGAAAGATGTGTTAATGAGATTATTGACAATTTTCTTGGAGAAACTTGTTGAAAAAATATCAGCTAAGCCCATTTCTGAAATAACTAATTCTGAAATGAATACGTTTTATTCTATGATGTTTGAAGAAGAGAGAGAGTCTATGATATTTTTAGATATTGATTTTTTGCTGAGAAAATGTTATGTTAACGATGTCTTTTCTATTGAAAAAAACAGAGCTTTAGCTGAACTTATGTATGTTGAATGTTTGAGAGATATAAATAAAGATAAAGAATTACTTCGGAAAACTATATCTTTATTTTATGCATACATGCAGAATGTAAAAACTTATGACTATGAGATAAGTCACAAAATAAGTATTTTGGCGAAAATAATTAATGAAGAATAACTATCTCTGAGTAGGAACTGTTTTGTAGTGCTCTCCATCATCAGAGATGATAAAACAAATTGGATTTTATCCAATTTTTATACTCAGTGCAATATTATTTGCTTTGCTAGTATTGGGCTTGTGTCTGGTAGTGTTTTAATTACCACGTGGCTTCAGCCCGTGGTTGTGCGGGATGGGGTAATCAGGCTTTAGCCAAAATACTCTTTTTTGGACTAAAGTCCTTCTGTTGTAGGTGTTTAGCCACGCGGCTTCAGCCCGTGGTAACTGATAGAACTTGTAATTTTGGAGTGTCTCTCAGCTAGGCTGTTTACTATTAATTATTGTTGAATTTGTTATAGTTATAGCAAGGGTAGCTTAACACCCAGATTTAGTTGGATATTGATATATTTTGGCCAGGCCTCCTTCGCTGGTCTCTTTATACAGATTGGGTAAGTCATGCCCAGTCTGTTTCATCACCTCCACCACATGGTCGAAGCTAACTCTATGCACCCCATCCGAGAATGTGGCAAAAATATTAGAATCCATTGCTCTTGCCGCAGCGAATGCGTTACGCTCAATACATGGTATCTGCACCATGCCACACACCGGGTCGCATGTTAACCCAAGGTGGTGTTCAAGTCCCATTTCGGCTGCATATTCAATTTGGGCTACCGAACCGCCAAATAGCTGACATGCAGCTGCCGATGCCATTGCGCACGCAACTCCCACTTCACCTTGGCATCCTACTTCGGCACCCGATATTGATGCATTGTGTTTCACCACGTTACCAAATAGGCCAGCAGTAGCCAATGCTTTTATCACTCTCGATTCTCTAAACTCATGTCGTTTATAAAGATGGTATAGCACAGCCGGCAATACCCCTGCTCCGCCACATGTGGGTGCTGTTACCACCTTGCCACCCGAAGCATTCTCTTCGGCCACTGCAAGAGCGTAGGCATAAACCATACCTCTGTTTTTAAGTGTTCCACTATAACCGCGCGATTTGATAAGATAATCACTTGCTTTACGTCGCACACCCAAGCCGCCCGGTAGCACACCCTCACTATCGAGGCCACGCTCAACCGACTCTTTCATTGTAAGCCATATCTCAAGTAGGTAATCCCATATCTCGGGGCCTTCACGGTGCTCCACATATTCCCAGTATGATGTTCCGTTATTTTCACACCAGCTCATTATTTCATTAATGGTAGTTAAATCATAAACCGCCGATTTTCTATCCTCCACCACATTCCCTTCCGATAGTGCACCACCACCTACGCTATATACAGTCCACTCTTCTATCTTTGTGCCGGCAGTGTCAAATGCCTCAAAAAGCATTCCGTTGGTATGAAAATCAAGTACTATAGATGGTTCAAAAATAACCTGTGTGGGTGCAATCGGCTCTAAAACTTCTAGCAGTGCCTTGTCGGTAAGGTGCCCCTTACCTGTTGCAGCCAGGCTTCCATATAAAGTTACCCTAAATGACCCCGATGACTGGTTGCGCGATAGAAATATTTCGGCAGCTTTACGCGGACCCATAGTATGGCTGCTTGATGGGCCATGTCCAATCTTGAAAAGTTCTTTTATAGAGTTCATAATTAACCGTTTTGATATACCTCAAAGATAGTCATTATCTTTATTCATTGATATACATGCAATATTTATGCAAATTATTATAATATCGTAACTATTCGATTTTTAGTGGCTTTAAGGCATGTTATTTGCAGGAAATGAAAATATTATCACATTTTTTGGAACTTATTTTATTAAACCACGTAAGAAAGGTGAAAACATTTAAACTATAGGGAAGTGATGAAGAAATTAATTTTACTATTGGGAATCGTGCTAATGCCTATGATTGGTGAGGCACAGGTAGCCAAATTTAAGGCTATGTTTACTCTAAACTTTATACGTTACATAGGTTGGCCCGACCAAGCCAAAGAGGGTGACTTTGTGATAGGAGTTATTAGAGACAAGGAAATTGCTGATTGGTTGCGTAGTCAATCTGCCGGAAAGAAATTTGGCTTTCAAGATGTTGTAGTTAAGGAGTTTAGAAGTGCCGAAGAGGTTACCGATTGCCAAGTTATTTATGTGGCTGCCAATGCCAATTATGCCCGTAACTCATCTGCAATACAAAATAAAGCAAAAAACGGCACACTTATAATCACCGAGGCAGAGAATGCGACCAACTCTGGCAGTATGATTAATTTTGTGGTGAGGGAAGATAAGCTTAAATTTGAGCTGCACAAAGCAAATGCTTCTAAAAATGGCATTCAGTTCAGTAATAAACTGGAGACAATGAGTAATGCCATTAATCTTTAAAAATTAGATTAGGATGTCAAAAATTAAACTAAATATAGCACAAAAGTTATTGGCCGGCTTCGGAATACTATTTATATTTATTCTGATAAACGGTATAATAACTTTTATATTCTTATCTCAAGGTAGGGGTATTACCCGAAATGTAACTCAAACATATATGCCCACTACGGCTGCCATTAAAGAGCTTAAAGATATGGGAGCCCAACGACGCATGTTGATTAAAAGCTGGGTTTACATTGAACGTCAACCATCTACACCTGATAAAGAGAGACTTACCAATGTTTTAGAAACCGAATATCCTGAGCTAAAAGAAAAACTTAATACTTTTGCTCAAGAATGGGATGATGAGGATAAAGACAAATTGGCACAGGCTATTGAGAAACTTGATACAGCTTCCGATCTTCAAAAGGAGATAATGGAGAGCCTCGATAGTTTCGAAGCCTATGATGACATGATGATAATGATGGAGGCCGAGTCGCTTGTGGAAGAAGGCGGCGAGGTGATGGTGCTGGGTGAAGAGGCTGAAACACTTCTTACCGAACTTGAAAATAAATTCAACGATAATAGCGATAGAGCTCTTAATAGGATGAATATATCATTCTCCGGTCTGTCAATCTTTATTATTGTTATGAGTCTTGTGGTGATGGCACTTTCTGCCGGTGTGGCATATATTCTTCATCGTGCTATTATTGCGCCACTACAGAAGGGAGTTGCATTTGCTCGAGCTATTGGAGAGGGCGATCTTACTGCAACCATCGAATATCATCAGGATGATGAGATTGGGCAACTGGTTTCTGCACTATCGGCAATGGCCGAAAATCTGAAAAGAACGGTAATCATCATTAAATCTAATGCCAACGAATTGACCTCTTCAGGTGAGTTGGTGCGTAATAGTTCTATACAGATGACCCGTGGTGCATCCGAGCAGGCTGCAAGTGCCGAAGAGGTATCTACATCTGTGGAAGAGATGGCCGCCAATATCGATCAGAATACCGACAATGCCGTTGAAACAGAGAAAATTACCAATGGTAATGCCGATAATGTGCGCGAGTCTAACGAGCTATCCAACGAGGCAGCACAGGCTATGAAATTAATTTCGGAGAAGATTGGTGTTATTAGCGATATTGCATTCCAAACCAATATTCTGGCTCTTAATGCTGCCGTAGAGGCTGCAAGGGCTGGCGAGCACGGTCGGGGCTTCTCGGTTGTGGCAGCCGAAGTGCGCAAACTTGCCGAGCGAAGCAAACTATCGGCCGATGAGATTGTTAGCCTTGTTAAAAGAGGCATGAAGGTGTCGCAAGATGCAGGTCGTAAAGCAGAGCAGCTTGTTCCTGATATCGAGCGTGTTACCATGCTCATCAAAGAGATTGCATCAGCAAGTCTTGAGCAAAAAACCGGTGCCGAGCAGATTAACATGGCCATGCAACAGCTTAACGTCATTACTCAAGAGAATGCATCTACCAGTGATGAACTTACGCAGCGTGCCAACCATCTTGCACAACTGGCATTAAATCTTCAGGATGCAGTTAGTTACTTCAAAATAGATGGTACTGAAAAAGTAACAATAAAATCAGATAAGTCATCTAAAAAGCAGGGTGCATCCGATGTAGAGAGCTCTGATGTTGGCGAAGTTAAAAAGCCAAGGCAACCTCGTCAATCTAAAGTGGCTGTTACAGGAGCCAAAATAGATTTGAACGCCCCCATATCAGGTGAATTCGATCTTGACAATTACGAGAAGTTTTGATAATTTAACAATACTAAGTCTAACTCTATGGCTGAACCGTTTGCAATACAATTAGTCGATAATGCTGATGACCAGGCAATTACCTTTTCTGGTAATTTGGTTATCAACCATATCGATAAAATTGCATCTAAAGTAAAAGAGATTACTAATACCAAAAAATCTCTTGAGATAATTGTTGATAAATGCGAAGGAATAGACATAACATTTATTCAACTTATTATAGCTCTGCAGAAAACATGGATGCAGAACGGGCTTGAGTTTTCAGTACAGGCTCGTATTAAAGAAGAGCATACCCGATTAATCGAGAATGCCGGATTTATTAATATACTTAAATAGAAATAATTACACTATGGCTAAAACAGTTCTTATTGTTGATGACTCAGAGAGTATTCGCGAAGTTGTAAACTTTACTTTGCAAAACGAAGGTTATGATGTGTTGGTAGGCGTAGATGGTGAAGATGCGCTTAAATTTCTCGATGGCCGTAATATTGATATCGTAATTACCGACCTTCACATGCCCAATATGGATGGCTTAGGACTAATTCGTCGTATTCGTGAAATGGAAGTGTATAAGCATATTCCAATTCTCTTCCTTACTACCGAAAGCCAGGCCGAGAAAAAGATGGAGGCTAAAGAAGCCGGTGCTACCGGATGGATTATTAAGCCTTTTGTGCCTGCTAAACTTCTTAGTGCGATCACAAGAGTTATTAGATGATAGAAGAAATACGTAAAATATTTCTTTCTGAAGCATTAGGTCATCTTAAAATAGTTGAATCTGTTACACGAGGCGAACGAATCGTGGGTGAGGAGAGTGAAGTGGAAGCTGTTTACAGAGCCATGCACACAATGAAAGGATCGGCACCAATGTTCGGATACGAGCATTTGACTGATATAACCCTTGCTGTAGAGCAAGCATACAAAAGACTGATTACCGATCATAATGAGACAATCCCTGTGCAAATTCTTGCGAAAACAGAACAGGCTGCCTCGATTATACGTATTTGCCTCTCTTCTTTAGACCTGCCCAAAGATGAGGTTATGAAAGAGAAAAAGGATCTGGTTGATTATTTTAATCAACTACAATAGAATAATGCTCTAATTATGATAGATAAATTTAAGTCGAAATTTGTAGAAGAGTCCCTTGATAATGTCAATGATCTTGAGGAAGCTCTGTTTTTATTGGAGAAGGATACTAAAAACAAGGAGATTATAGAGCGTATCTTCAGGGCTATGCACTCACTCAAAGGAGGAGGCGCAATGTTCGGCTTCAATGATTTGAGCGAATTTACACACAACCTGGAGACGGTTTTTGATATGGTACGTAATAACAAACTCGATGTTGATTACGATCTTATATCACTTACTTTTGCCTCTATCGACCATATTAAAAGGTTACTACAGCTTGGCGACCTGAAAGACCCAGCGGATATTCAGGAGCAGAAAAAGTTTATCGAGAGGGTTAATAGCTATATAAAAGGACAAAACTCATCGGCAGGAACTTCTTTTGCTGAAGTAACACAAACGCACGAAGCCGAAGGATGGCGTAATTACCTAATTACTATAAAACCGGCGGAATCGTTGCTTAATAATGGTACAAATCCGTTCTACCTATTGGAAGATTTGGCAGCTTTGGGTGAGTCGCGTACTCTGGTATTTGTGAATAGAATACCGGAATTAGACACTTTTAATCCACTGAATCTTTATGTCGATTGGCAGGTTGTTCTCTTTACCGATCAACAGGTGAACGATATAAAGGATGTGTTCATCTTTGTGGAAGATGATTGTAAGATAGATGTTGTTACACTACCCGATGGAAGGTATATCGACTCGCCACAGCTTAGCGAAATTGTCGACCAGGCAAGGGTAACGGAGGAGATGCTTACAATTCAGAATTTCGAACCTTTTAAAGCAAAGCAAGTTGAAGAAGTAGCCTCCGAAGGAGGAGATGCTGTTCAACGTGCACAACTGAAGGAGCACAAAATTTCAAGCATCAGGGTTTCATCCAAAAAAATTGATGAACTTGTTAATGCTGTTAGTGAGCTTGTAACCATTCAGGCACAGCTTAACCTGGTGGCCGAAAAGAGTGGGCTGCCTGCCGTTAATGCGCTTGCCGAAAATATACAGAAAATTACACGCCAACTGCGCGATAATGCTTTCGAAATAAGCCTTATTCCTCTTCAAAGTGAGTTGATGCGTTTTCAACGATTGATACGCGATCTCTCTAAGGAGATGAAAAAGGAGATCGACTTTATTATTGAAGGTGGTGATATTGAGCTGGATAAAAACATTATTGAGCACCTTACCGATCCGCTATTGCATATTATACGCAACTCGGCCGACCACGGTATCGAGCTTCCCGAAGATCGTATTAAGGCCGGTAAATCGCCCAAGGGTACCATCCTGTTTAAGGCTTACTACTCCGGCTCTTCGGTAATTGTGAAGGTGGCCGACGATGGCAAAGGGCTTAACCCCGAATATATCCTAAATAAAGCGATTAGCAAAGGTATTGTTGATGAGAATGTACAGCTAACCGATAAGGAGATTTATGACCTTGTGTTCGTTAGTGGATTCTCTACCAAAGATAAGGTATCGGATGTATCGGGACGTGGCGTTGGGATGGATGTGGTGCGCAATAAAATTGGCGAAATACGCGGTGAAGTATCCATAGACTCTACACCGGGTCAAGGTACCACACTAACGCTAGAACTGCCACTCACGCTCTCAATTATCGACGGGCTGTTGGTTACCGTGTCGGGCAACCAGTACGTTATACCCATTGCCAATATAGAGCGCATATTTGCCACCGGAGCCGTGGTGCCAAACAATGGGGTTACTACCTCTGTAGTGATAGAAAATGAGCAGTATGGTTGCATCAACCTTCGAGAAGTATTTCATGAAGAGAAAGTAGATATTCAAACACAACAGCTGTTGCTTGTTAACTTCGAGTCGAAAAGAATTGGCATATATGTTGATCGCGTAGTGGGAGAATACCAGACGGTAGTAAAACCTTTAGGCAGGTTTCTGCGTAAAATGGATATCATGTCGGGAGCATCGGTTATGGGTGACGGGTCTATGGCGCTTGTGCTTGACACAAACAGACTGATACAGCACTCGTCGCAACGTAAATATCGAACCAATTAACATTTGAGATAGGGAATTATGAGTCAGCATATAGAATCATTAATATCATTTAGAACCGGAAGCGAGTTTTTTGGGTTCGATACCCATAAGGTTCGGCATATCCTTGAAATGGTGCATATCACCAGGGTTCCTAATACTAAGGATTATATTCTTGGAGTGGTTAACCTGCACGGAAATATAATACCGGTTGTAGATTTCAGAATGATGCTTGGTATTGCAGAAATTACCAACACGAGCGATACTTCAATTATCGTTACATCAGTTGATGGCAATAACGATTCATATATCGGTTTTGTGGTCGATCATGTGGATGAGGTATTTGATCTTCGTAGTGAAGATATAAGAGAAAATGTGGCTCTCGACAATGAAAATGATGTGTCGGCAACATTTATTGGTAATGTTTTTGTTAAGGATAGCTTTGTTCATATCATCGATTTGGAACAGCTATCGCAAATAGTGGAGCATTAATAGATTAGGCAATGAGTGAGAATAAATCATATTTAACAATAAAGGTGGGTTCCAACGTGTATGGAATTCAGGTTGAGAACGTTGTAGAAATACTGGAGTTCGTGCCGTTAAAGTCAAAGCCCGAAAGCCTTCCATATATTCTTGGCCTGATAGAGCATCGCGACCAGGTGATACCACTTATCGATACCGGCGTTAAATTTGGCCAGGATAAAATAGATATCAACGAAAACACCTGCATCGTGGTTGTTAATGTTGAGAAGGATGATAACCAAGGTGATTTTCAGGTTGCAGTGGTTGCCGATCAGGTAACCGATGTTATAGAAGCTTCGGCCGAAAGCATTAAAACCATAGAAAACAGCTATAAACCCGGATATATTGCAGGTGCATTAAAGCAGAATGACAATTATGTGCTTGTGATGAATGTAGATAAAATATTCTCGGATACCGATATTCTTGTTATCGACAAGATAGTAAAAGAGATAAAAGAATAGGAGAGGAATATGTCGTTGCTGCCTAAGAAAGATTATGTAGAGTTGGATTGCTTTAAAGCAGAGCTTGGCGATAAGGAGTTTAAGATTCTTAGCGATTATATTTACTCCTACTACGGCATTAAAATGCCTGATGTAAAAAAGGTGATGCTGCAAGGACGATTGCTGAAACGCATCCGCGAATTGGGTATGAAGACTTATAAAGAGTATGTCGATTATCTTTTTAGTGATGAGGGGCAATCTAAGGAATTGTATGATTTTTTGAGTGTTGTAACAACTAATAAAACAGATTTTTTTAGAGAACCGGTCCATTTCGATTTTCTTAAACAGACTGTTTTACCCGAGTTTATGGAGGGACGCGAAAATATGCTTAAGGTGTGGAGTGCAGGGTGCTCAAGTGGCGAAGAACCTTACACCATAAGTGTGGTGCTCAATGAGTTCAAAAGGCTTAATGCAGCGTTCAACTTCTCAATAATGGGAACCGATATATCGTCGAATGTGCTGCAAAAGGCGGCGCAGGGAATCTATTCCGAAGACAAAATAGATATAATACCGTTAGAACTTAAAAAACGGTACTTTTTGAGAAGTAAAGACCGTACCCGTGCCACAGTGAGAGTTGCACCGCTGCTACAGCAAAATCTCACGTTGAGGTACCTTAATCTAATGGATCAATCATATGATGTGCAGGATAAATTCGACATTATTTTTTGCCGCAATGTGCTTATCTATTTCGATAGAGCAACACAAGAGCAGGTAATAAATAAGTTGTGCCGACATCTTAAGCCCAATGGATACTTTTTTATAGGTCATTCCGAATCGCTTTCGAGCATGTCGGTACCATTGAAGCACATTAAACCAACAATTTTTAGAAAAATATAGTTAGTAATATAAAGGGAAAAAATATAGTTATGAGTACTTTATCGGACAATCAATTGCTTAAAGAATTACGTCTTAGGCTTGCAGAGCGCAAAAAGTTCGAAGATGAGTTTAACCAACTCAACAAAGATTATCTTGTTGTTGCTAAAAAGCTAAAAGATTCGGAAGGACTTAAGAGTCACTTTATATCAAATATCTCTAATGAGATTGTTAACCCGTTTACCTCTATCCTAGGGCTCTCTAAAGCTATCCTATCGGTTGAAAAACACGATTGGAAGAAGGTTGTGTCGATGGTTGCTCTTATACATAGTGAGGCATTCAACCTCGATTTCCAACTACGCAATATTTTTGTGGCAGCTAAGATTGAGGCGGGTGAGATTACTCCCAATATCTCTAAAGTGAACATCAGCAGCCTTATCAATTCTGTTATCGATTCATTTAATATTGTGTCGCGTAAAATGGGTATCGAAATTGAAACCCAATATAATATTGCACACGGATTTGGAAAGAACTTCTATTTCAAAACCGACTCTGAGAAACTTAAACTCATAATGAGTAACCTGCTTAATAATGCATTGAAATATAGCTACAAAGATAGTAAAGTGCTTGTTAAGATATGGGTTGATGACGAGGAACTGTTTATATCTGTACAAGACTATGGCACAGGTATTTCTGATAAGAACCAGAAGGTAATATTTGAGCGATTCAAACGTCTCGACACCGGTATCAACTCAATTAACCGCGGGCATGGCCTTGGATTATCTATTACCAAAGCGTTGCTTGATGTAATTGATGGCGATATTGAGATACAGAGCCAAAAAGGTGAAGGTTCAACCTTTACAATATCACTACCCGAGTCGAAAAATATAGTTGACGGCTTTAGCGGTGATGGTAATGATATATTCTTTGATGAGGGGGATGAGATTTTTTAAGTAGCAGATGAATGGAATATTTACAGCATTTTTTATATCCTTCGTCTCTTTTTGCCAGCAGAGAGCCCTATGTGGTAAAGACCATATTGGGGTCCTGTGTCGCCATATGTTTATGGGATAAGCGACTTAAAATAGGAGGTATAAATCATTACATGCTCCCCAACTGGAACGGTAATGACCTTGCATCTCCCAAATATGGAAATATTGCACTCGATAAACTCTTGGAACGCATGCAGTCGTTGGGCTCGAGAGTAGAAGACATTCAGGCCAAAATATTTGGTGGTGGCGAACTACTCGACTCGGGAAAGGGAAGTGCAATAATGATAGGTGAACGAAATATAAGGGTAGCACGTCTTATGCTTGAAGATAAAAACATACCCATTATAGCATCGAGCACCGGAGGCAAAAGAGGACGTAAGATTTTGTTTTTTACCGATACCGGTGAGGTTCGGCATAAGTTTCTTGAGAAACGAGAGTATTAAACAGAATGATTAAATAACTTTGTGCAACAATTGTTGCAATCTTTTTTATAGTGATGGAGAAGAAAATTAGAGTTTTAATAGTCGATGATTCTGCCGTGGTGCGTCAGTCTTTATCCTCAATCCTCAAAACAGATCCTGAAATTGAGGTTATGGGTACAGCTGCCGACCCTATAATTGCCGTTAAAAAAATTCAAAAGGAGGTGCCCGATGTCATTACTCTTGATATCGAGATGCCCAGGATGGATGGCCTTACTTTTTTACGTAAAATAATGGCTCAACATCCTATACCGGTGGTTGTTATATCATCACTCACCGCCGAAGGAACCGAAACTGCGCTTAAGGCTCTTGAATATGGTGCGTGCGAGGTTATAGGAAAACCGGCAATGAATAGTGGTCAGTTTATTCTCGACTCTCAAATCATGCTGTGCGATGCCGTTAAGGCAGCTGCTCAATCGAAACTGAGCCGTAAAACAGCACACTCTAATCCTGCGCCACAAACACCAAGGCCCGAAAGGCGCCCCATCACAGCAGTGCCACTAGAAGTAAAACCCAGGCTTAGTGCCGATGTTATACTCGATAAAGGAACCGCCCTTAGCCGAATGGTGCAAACCGATAAGGTGATAGTGCTGGGTGCATCCACCGGTGGTACAGAGGCCATAAGGAAACTGTTGAAAGATTTGCCGCCCAAAATGCCGGGCATAGCAATTGTGCAACATATGCCCGAAGGGTTTACAAAATCATTTGCCAACAGCCTCGATAAAATTTCGAACCTGGAGGTGAAAGAGGCCGAAAATGGTGATAAACTATACCAGGGACGAGTACTTATAGCCCCGGGTAACAAACATATGTTGCTGAAAAATGTGGGCAAAGAGTATTATGTTGAAATAAAAGAGGGACCGCTTGTAAATAGGCATCGTCCCTCGGTTGATGTGCTGTTCAGGTCGGCGGCGCGTTATGCCGGGCATAATGCAATTGCGATGCTGCTAACAGGAATGGGTAATGACGGCGCAGCAGGTCTTAAAGAGCTGCAAGAGGCCGGAGCTCACACCATAGCGCAGGATGAGGCATCATCGGTGGTATTTGGAATGCCCAAAGAGGCTATTAAACTGGGAGCCGCCGATAAGGTGTTGCCCCTTGGCGAAATGGTTTCGCACCTAGTGGGTGTAGTTAGCTCAAAAAATGCCTGAGCCTAAAGGCCGGGCAGTTGTTGAAAATCTATTTACAACAGGAAGTTATGGCTGCGTAATAATCTATCATATAGTTGTTTACCAAGCAGTTGCTTCCTTTAAAACTTTATAATCAAAACAGTGTCAAATGAAGAAAGTTAAAACCAGGCAACTTGTCAATCTATATACAGTCAGAGGTTTGATCCTTGGTTTGATTGTGGCTCTTCTAATACTTCTGCTGGGTATGAACTCCGAGGTATATCACAATAGTAGCCGCACTATAAGTGCCCTATTTACCATTTTCCCGGGTATGTGGATTATACTTTTGCTCCCCTTTATTGGAGCTGCAGGCGGTTATGCTATGGCACGGGCACTTTCAATGCTCATCAAAAAGCAACACAAAGCAATTAAAGATGAGGAGGTGCGTGCCGGGCATGTACTTCAATTTGTTGATTCGCTGGGTGAAGGGCGATTTGATGATGAGCTCAATATCCAAAAGAAAGATGATAATTTGGCGCAGTCTCTTCGTAGGCTTCGCGACTATATGATAAGAACCAAAAAAGAGGAAGAACAACGTCGGATAGAAGAAGAGCAGCGCACTTGGGTAACCAACGGCTTGGCTCAGTTTGCCGAAATACTACGCCGAAATAACGATAATATGGAGGATTTATCTCTCAATATTATCAAGTATCTGGTTAATTATATGAAGATTAACCAAGCCGGATTTTTCCTTCTCAATAGTAATTCTAAGGGTGAAAGATTCTTTGAGCTATCATCGTTTATTGCTTACGACCGGCAGAAATTTGCCGACAAGATTATTCCCTGGGGTGAAGGTGTAATTGGTAGATGCGGACTGGAACAGGAGACCATCTACATGACCGATATTCCCGATAACTATATTACAGTAACCTCTGGATTAGGTCAATCCAATCCACGATCGCTACTCATGGTGCCTCTTAAGGCCAATGATGAAATTTTCGGAGTTATTGAGATGGCATCGTTCAAGCCTTTTCAAGAGTATGAGATAGGATTTGTAGAGAAAACGGCCGAGAGTATCGCACTCACCATATCAACCGTAAAAAATAATATACAAACTTCTAAACTGCTACGCGAAACACAACAGCAGGCCGAGAAGATGGCTCAACAGGAGGAGGAACTTCGCCAAAACTTAGAAGAGATGCAGGCTACCCAAGAGGAGAGCGAGCGTCGTGAGATTGAGCGTAAAGGAATTCTTGATGCCATCGATAATGCAGCCATCAGTTGTGAGTTCGATACAGATGGTACTCTTATAAGTGTAAATCATAATTTCTTGCGCACTTTTAAGTATAAGCCCGAAGAGATTGAAGGTCAGAATCTTAAAATATTCCTGTTTAAAGATGATATTGAAGATTTGGAGAGCATACTGCTAACACTGCAAGGCGGTACCAGCTTTAGAGGCCGTTGCCGACGACGCACTAAAACAGGCGAAGAGATTTATCTGCTTTCTACATATAGCCCGGTTGTGGATAATGAGGGAGATATACTCAAAGTAATTAGTCTTGAGTCGGATATCACAGACCAGGTAAGGCTCGAGAATGAGATGAAACAAAGTCGCGAGGAGCTTGGTATTCTGCTTGAGGAGGCTCGCAACGAGATGAAGGAGCAGTTTAAAGAGATAGAAGCAGTAAAAATTAGGAATGAGAAGACGCTCGAAGGGGCGTTGGATGCCATTATTACTACTAATAAAGATGGCGTTGTTGAGTTTTTTAATGCAGCTGCCGAAAAACTGTGGGGTTTCAGACGAGAAGAAGTGCTTGGTAATAGTGTAGTTATGCTATTCTCACAAGACTCAATTAAGAATAACGATTTTGTTAATGCCTTTGTAACAGAGGGTAAAAAGAAAATAGTAGGTGAGCGTAGAGAGGTGCCCATCAAGGATAAATTTGGTGAAGAGGTGCCGGTGCTATTCCTATTGTCGGAAGCTGAAGTAGGTGATGATCATTCATTCACCGCCTTTATCCAAAATGTTGAAGTGGAGCTGTTTTAATGTGAAGTTGTTGAGGGGATTTTATGACATTTAAGGATTATCTTATAGAGTTAAAGAAATATACACCGTATGATTTTAGTGATTATTCCGATAACTCTATCTATCGTCGGATACACAAAATTCAGAATGATCATCAGTTAACATTGGAGCAGCTTGCCGAGATGACTCGCAACAATCCGTTGTTTGTTGAAAAGCTGGTGGAGGAGATTACGGTTAATACCACCGAGCTGTTTCGCGACCCCGAGGTGTGGGAATCCTTGTATAGTAATGTGTACCCTGCGCTGGGAAAAAATAAGACTATCACAGTGTGGCATGCAGGTTGTTCAAGTGGCCAAGAGGTATATTCAAGCATGATTCTGCTTAATGAACTTGGCCTGCTTGAGAGGTCGCGTGTTATAGCAACCGACATTAGCCAAAGGATACTCTCTATAGCTAAAAAAGGAACTTATGCCCTTGATTTCAACAATGGATATATTGATAATTTTAATCAGGTATTCAATAAAGACGAGCATAAGGTCGATTTTGAGAAGTATTTTGATATCGATAGAGATAATGATATAATGGTGGTTAAGGATTTTTTGCTTAAAAAACCTCAGTTCATTCGCCACGATTTGGTTACTAACCAAGTGCCTTTTGCCTATAAGGTTGATTTGCTTTTTTGTCGTAATGTGCTTATATATTTCAATAACACATTGCAAACAAAAGTAGTGCAAACCTTTCATAATCAGTTGCATAAAGGTGGGCATTTAGTGTTGGGTAATCATGAGGCTTTGCCGGGTTATTTTAAAGCAAAGTTTGTGAAAAATGGAGTAGCTTATACCAAATCCAATTCGTTTCACTTTAATTATGGAGAGTTATGTATGTAAGTCTTTCTGATGCAAAGGAATTGGCACTTATTCTCGAAGAGAGAACAGGTGTGGGTTACTCGCGTTTCAGTACGCCGTTTTTTCGACGCAGGCTTAGCTCCGTATGCGAACAACTTAATGTGAAAAAGAGATCGCAGCTGGAAGAGTTGCTCGACCAGCCCGATTTTGCCGACCAAATGGTATTTCACATGGCGGTACCTGCTTCTGAGATGTTTCGCGACCCCGGTTTTTGGAGGTCATTGCGCCATGCATTGCAGCAGAGAATTACCCAGGCGGGATATAAAATATGGTTTCCCGATGCAACTAGTGGCGAAGAGGTATATAGCCTTCTAATAATGCTTAATCAGATAGGACTTCTTAATAAAACCGAAATACATGTGCAACATGCCGGGCAAACTACCCTCGATGAGATAAAATCGGGCGTTATTCCCGGTAGAAGCATGAAGCTAAACCAGTCTAACTTTGAACGGCTGGAAACCAAAGATGATATTAACCGTTTTTTTGATGAGGCTGAAAAGAATTATGTTCTGAAAACGGAACTATTGAGAAACGTAACATTTCATAAAGGCTGGTTTATGGATACTCAACCAGCCGAAAAGTTTCAACTCATATTCTTCCGCAACTCAGGCCTTGTGCTCGATAAGGGATATCAGGAAGAGGGACTTTCTCTTTTGATAGATAAACTTGCTAAAGAAGGAGTTATAACCATCGGAATAAAAGAGAATATGCCAACGGTAATAGACGATTTGGTTGCTAGCGTTAATTTGGAAGAGGGAATATTTGAGAAGGTATTGTAGTATAAGTTAGTAAATATGTGGAGCTGCCCTTGTGTGTTGGTGGCTGTGTTACAGATAGATAACCACATATAGGCAAAAGCAAATTATATGCAGATGAAAGGTTTTTACAAGGCAGTTGTTATAGGAGGATCGGCAGGAAGCTTTTCGGTTATTACCCGTATGCTTTCCAAGATCAACCCTGATGTTGATGTGCCTATTATTCTGTGTCTTCACAGGCTTAAGCATGTGCGCTCGGGATTAGTCGAAAGTCTTAATTTTAAGTCGAGCATACCAGTAGTAGAGCCTTACGATAAAGAGAAAATTGAAGCAGGCAAAGTATATCTTGCACCTTCCAATTATCATCTTTTTGTTGAGTACGATAATACGTTTTCGCTTTCGGTAGAGGATGTTAATAACCATAGCCGACCATCAATCGACTACACGCTTAGTTCTGCTGCTTCGGCTTATCGCGATAAGCTTGTGGGCATAATATTAACCGGAGCCAATAAAGACGGAGCCAAAGGGCTTAAGAGTATTGCCGATAAAAAAGGATATACCATCGTGCAGGATCCGGCAACATGCGATATAGACACCATGCCCAAGGCAGCAATGAAAATTATGGAACCCGACAGGATTATGACACCTGATGAAATAATTAACTTTTTGAATGAAAATGTTTAAGAAAATTGCAAGTTATTTTAGCGAGGAGCAAATGATCCGGCGCCATCTGTATCTGTTTCTGATGCTGATGGTGTTCGTGGCTTTTTCTGTATGGCAACTTTATGCGTCGGTATTCGATACAGGGCGGTTTGTTACTGTTAACTTTTTCATTGCAGGTTTTGCACTGTTGTTAATGTTACTGATGTTGCGAAAAGCAGAAAAAAGAAATGAAGCCCTTAATAGCAAACTCACTAATCTTAAAATTCAATATGACAGTATCTACGAAGAGTATCGAAAAGCCCAACGTGAGCTAGCTTCGCACAATTCGAGAACAGAAATTGATGATAGTAACCATGCCAAAGGGGTAAGACTAATAAATATTCTGAAAAACCATAAGAAACAAAAAAGTGATAATTGTAGTTTCGGAAAGATATTTCTTTCGGCTTTGGCATCCGAGTTTGAGTTGTGCTGTGGTGCAGTATTTATAAAAGAGAAACATTCCGGCAAGTTTTGCGTAGAAGGAAGATATGCCATCGACGATGATGTTGAAATAGAGTGTGTAGCAGAGGGTGAAGGATTAGCCGGCCAGGTTATAAAAGATGGTAAAGCTATATCGCTAGATAATGTTCCGGCAAGCTATATTAAAGCCAATTCGGGACTTGGTGCCAGTAGCACAGTATTCGTATATATACTGCCTCTCTTTTGCGAAGAAGAAGTGGCAGGAATTATTGAAATAGGCTCTTTTAAAGAGTTGCCAATTATTACAATTTGGGATGATTTGAAGGATGACTTATCGTCTTTGGTCTCAAAATAATATTATTTGATATGTTAGATTTTAAGAATGGCAGATCGAGCTTCATGAAAGCAAAAGTTTTTAAAGAGTACCAGTGGTATATAATTATCACTGCATTGGTACTTATGCTTATGATGGGCTGGAGTTCTGTCTCTTCTTTTCTGAATATTCCCTTTAGCTTTAAAGCTATTGGTGAAGTACATAGTTATCTCTTTACATGGATATTCGATCTTGTGGTTATTCTGCTTCCAATGCCCTTTGTGTTATATGCTGGATATAAAAATACCACGCGTAAAGAGCTAAATGATAAGATTGATGAGTTAAAACATGAGATTGACCGCAGTATAGTACTTGCTCAAAATATTGAGCTGGCTAATGATATTGAACCAAGTAGTGATGATGACTCTGAATTGCTTAAAACCTTAACCGACCTAGGGCATAACCTCAAAATCAACAGAGGCAAAGAGGAGGAACTAAACTGGATATCAACCGGAAAAAACCGACTCTCGGACGTGATGCGTATGTATAATCGCCTCGACGACCTTGCCTATGGCACACTTAGCACTATAGTTGAATACTACAATGCGGCACAAGCAGCTTTTTATCTTCTCGAAGATAATCATCTTAGATGTATAGCACTTCATGCCTATGGGCGTCGCCGCTTCGATTATGATAAAGTGCAGGTAGGTAAAGGGCTTGTGGGGGAGGCTGCCTATGAGCGCGACCTAATATACCGCACCGAGATTCCTGACGATTATTTTACTATTGAATCAGGAATTTTAGGGAGTCAAAAACCTAGAAGTCTGCTAATTATCCCGTTGATGCAAGAGGAACATGTGCAGGGAGTTATTGAAATAGGATTTCTAAATGAGTCGCTACCCAATGCCTATCTCACACTGGCCAATGAACTTAGCGATGTGGTAGGACGCACCATATATAACCTCAGGATTAATGCTCAAACAGAACTTTTGCTTCAAGAGTCGCAACAGATGACAAGCACCTTACGTGCCAATGAAGATCAGTTGAAGCGTAATGCCGAGGAGATGATGATTGCCCAGGAGGAGCTTGAGCATAGTAACCAAAAGCTTGCAATGCAAATTCAGGAGGTTGAGCATGGTCAGAAACGTCTTCAGGCACTCCTAACCAATGCATCGGAGTTCATATCGATATATAACGAAAATAGGGAACTTGTGTTTGAAAGTCCCTCGGTACGCCGCATCCTAGGCTATACAGCCGAAGATGGTGTTAGCGGTATGGATTTTGAACTACTTACACCAAGAGGATTTAAAACCATTAATAATCTTTTCGATTATTTACTGGCCACACCGGGTGGCGAGCAGAGTGCCCAATATACTTATCTTAAAAAGAACGGTAATAAGATTTTCTTGGAGACTCAAGGTAAAAACTTATTGCACGACCCCGCCATTAGAGGGTTAATATTCAATACGCAAGATATAACAGAGCGTAAGAGAGCCGAGAAAGAGGAACGGATGAAGAGCCGTATGCAGTCTCTGTCCGAAAACTCACCCGATATGATTATCAGGATGAATCCTTTTGGCAGAATGGTATATGTAAACCCTGCTGCAGCAGCGTTTATGGGAATTGAAGATGACTTACAGATTAAGAAGCGGATTACCGAGCTAGAGATTGATCCTAAATTTGTTGAATTTATTCAATCGGCCCTACGTAAAATTAAAGATACACAGAAGCATATCATTGCCGAACTTGAGGTGGAACTTGAAGAACGCACAATGATTGTGGAAATTAAGGCAATACCGGAGATTGGTGATGAGGATGATTTGGAGTCGGTACTGTTTGTGGTTCACGATGTTACCGAAATTAAGCGTATCGAGCAGGATGTTAAAGAGAAAAACAAAAAAATATCGGATAGTATCAACTATGCACAACGGATACAGACAGCCATACTGCCCGATACAGGCCTGATACAGCAGTTTTTCCCACGGTCGTTCGTGTTTTATCGCCCC
Source organism: uncultured Marinilabiliaceae bacterium (assembly GCA_964635545.1). Classification (GTDB taxonomy): domain Bacteria; phylum Bacteroidota; class Bacteroidia; order Bacteroidales; family Marinilabiliaceae; genus JAGPIS01. The sequence goes on along the minus strand of CAZWOA010000007.1, from coordinate 39,370 downwards.
AAAGATGTGGTGAGTGGCGACTTTCCGTGGTTCTTCCATCATGGCGACACGTATTATGTGGCGGCAGTTGACTGTACGGGCCACGGTGTGCCGGGTGCGCTGCTATCGTTTATCGGTTATTTTCTACTTAATAATATTGTGAATGCAGGGCGTGAACTTAATGCTGCCGAAATACTCGATCAGCTGCATGCAGCAGTGCGTTCCACACTAAAGCAGGATAAAGAGGGCGCCAATGGTCGTGATGGTATGGATCTTGCACTATGCCGCATAGACACAGCCAAGAAAGAGCTTCAGTTTGCCGGGGCTCACCGCCCGCTATATTTTGTGCGTAATGGCGAATTGACCGAATATAAGGGTAGCCGTAAAGGTATTGGAGGTATTCCTCTGGCTAAAAAGCCCGAACTGGATTTTGAACTTAATACTATTGATTATCAGGCAGGAGATAGATTTTTCATATTCTCCGACGGACTACCCGACCAGTGGGGAGGGCCCGATAATAGAAAGTACCAGGCACGACGTATTAGAGAGGCGTTGGAAATGGAAGAACAGCCTACTATGCAGGGCTATGCACGTCATTTCATGCAGGATTTTTATGACTGGATGGGAGACCAAAAGCAGGTTGATGACGTTTTATTGATAGGAATTGAATTGTAATCAGTATATTTACAACTTAAAAGAGAGAGAGAATCATGGTTAGAATTAAAGAAGGTCAAGGGTTTCTTGAGTTTGCTTATCAGTTATACCAAACGATGAAGAACAACGAGATAAACCTGGTGTATGAGGGTGTGGTGACACAGGAAATTACCAAAACCTTTACTGCAATGACAGAGAAAAATCTGGCTAAGAATGAAGAGTCGAACCAAGTGCAGAGAAAGGTGTTTAATGTTATGGTAGAGTGTTTGCAAAACATCAGTAAACATGCCGACTCACTCGATGAGGAGGAAGAAAAAAGAGGTATCGTAATGGTTAGCCATGGTGCCGATTGCTACAATATCATTACCGGTAATGTTATTAAGAACGAGAAGGTTGAAAGTTTGCGCAATTCGCTGGAGCATGTAAATAGCCTAGATAAAGAAGGATTGTCAACACTCTTTAAACAACAAATTAAAGAAGGGCGAATTTCTGAAAAAGGAGGTGCCGGGCTAGGATTTATAGATATAGCCAAGAAAACCGGCAATAAAATTGAGTATCAGTTTAAAGAACTTAACTCAGAAGTAAGCTTTTTTATTATTACAACAACAATAGACAGAAATTAAAATAAAACTTTAGCGGAATATGGAAGTTATTAAAATCAAAGGTACAGAAGATACTCCCAATGTGATTTTGGATAAGGATCAGGGTATATTTGAGATTTCGGGTCGTTCACTTCCCGAAGACGTAAGTATGTTTTATGAGCCAATTCTTAATTGGATCGATCAGTATGCTGAAGAACCAAACGCCGAAACCATATTTAATTTTAAACTTGAGTACTTTAATACGGCTTCCTCAAAAGTTATATTAGATATTATGCTTAAATTTGAGGAGATTCATGAGGCAGGTAACAATGTTACTGTTAAGTGGCACCACCGTGAGGATGAGGAAGATATGCTAGAAGCCGGCGAAGAGTATGCCGATATTGTGGCTATCACTTTTGAATACGTAATTTATTAATTTTATCCCTGCTTGTTAGGATAATTTAAAAGTATGAGTGAAGAAATTTTAAAAGCACTAATGCAATTGTTTGGCCTGATAGCCAAGCAAGATGGGGGCGTTGAATCCAACGAAACCGAATATGTTAGGAATTTTTTAAAACAACAGCTTAGTAGTGAGGCTGTAGAGGCCTACTATGAGCTTTTTCTTCAGCATGCAGCAGAGGGTAAAACTAATGCAAAAGGTGAGGATGACTCCAAAGTACAGTTAACCTCAATGCGCGACTCGGTAAAAATACTGGGTATCTGTAAAAAAATTAACAAGCAACTTAACCGCGAACAGAAAGTAGTGGTATTGGTGCGCCTGTACGAACTGATTGGTGCCGATTCAAAATTTACCGATCAGCGCATGGCAATTATCAATACCGTTGCCGATGTGTTTAAACTCGATCGTAAAGAGGTAGAAGCCATTGAGGCATTTACTGTACAGACAGAGGCTGATAAAGTAGATTTCTCTGATATACTGGTTGTTAACGATACCGATATGGAGTTTGAGAATGCGCTCCATATTAAATCGGGAAAACTCGATGGCTCCATATTTATACTAAGGGTAAAGAGTGCCAACCTCTATTTTATTCGCTATCTGGGTGCTCAGGATTTGTTCCTTAACGGACTTCTGGTTAACCCGTCACGCATTCACCTTTTCTCTAAAGGTAGCTTCCTTAAGATGCCTGTGGGCAAGCCACTTTACTATACCGACGTGGTGGCCCAATATATGAGCGAAGGAAATGTGCAACGCATATCATATGAGGTAGAGAATGTATCCTTTCGATTCAAATCGGGCGGTATAGGGCTTCGCAATATCAATCTTGCCGAAGAACAAGGGAAACTTATTGGTATAATGGGTGCCAGCGGTGCCGGAAAAACAACCCTGCTCAACGTGCTTTGTGGCAATGAAAGTCCCACCGAAGGGCAGGTACTTATTAATGGCATAAACCTTCACAATAACAAGGAGCAGCTTGAAGGTGTGATAGGTTATATACCTCAGGATGACCTGCTTATAGAAGAGCTTACTGTATTTCAGAATCTATACTATAACGCAAAACTGTGCTTTAAAGATAAGAGTGAAGAGGAGATTACCGAGTTGGTTAACAATACTTTAAGTAACTTAGGCCTGTTTGAGCGTAAGGATCTTAAAGTGGGGTCGCCTCTTAACAAGATGATTAGTGGCGGACAGCGTAAACGACTCAATATTGCCCTGGAACTTATTCGAGAGCCAGGTATTCTATTTGTTGATGAACCCACATCGGGTCTGTCATCGCGCGACTCGGAGAACGTGATGAACCTCTTGCGAGAATTGACACTGAAAGGGAAATTAATATTCGTGGTTATTCACCAGCCATCATCGGATATCTACAAGATGTTCGATAAAATGTTTATTCTCGATACAGGTGGATATACCGTTTATTATGGTAACCCGGGCGAGTCGCTCATCTATTTCAAAAAGCTAGATGCACAGATTAACTCTGAGGTGGGTGAATGCCCCACTTGTGGTAACTTAAATCCTGAATTGATATTCAATATTCTGGATGCCAATGTGATAGATGAGTATGGTAACTACACCAATAAGCGCAAAGTTAAGCCCGATGAGTGGAATCAGTATTATCTTGAAAATATTCAGCAACCCAAGGTAGAAACTGTATCTACGCGCCCACCCAAATCGCTTGACATACCGGGTTGGTTTAAGCAGTTCAGCATATATGTAACCCGCGATTTTCTTGCAAAAATTGCCAATACTCAGTATATACTGCTCAATATTCTTGAAGCTCCGCTTTTAGGTTTTATACTTGCTTACCTTATTCACTATATCGTAGAGCCCAACTCCGATATCTATATTTTCCGCGAGAATGAGAATATACCTATCTATATTTTTATGGGTATTATAGTATCTCTTTTCTTCGGATTGATAGTGTCGGCAGAAGAGATTTTTAAAGACGCAAAAATATTAAAACGAGAAGCCTTCCTTAATCTTAGCCGATCGGGTTATTTGGTTTCTAAGTTGATGATTCTCATGTTGTTATCCGCAATTCAGATGGCTCTTTTTGTGCTGGTGGGTAACTTCGTTATTGAGTTTAAAGGAATGAATTTTGAGTTTTGGTTTGCACTATTCTCAATCTCGGTCTTTGCCAATGTATTGGGATTAATTATATCATCTTCATTTAACTCTATTATCACTATCTATATTATTATTCCACTTCTGATGATTCCTCAGATGGTGCTGGGTGGTGCAATGTTCACATTCGACAAGCTGAATAAGGATTTCACATCGGTGGATAAGGTGCCATGGATTGCCGAGTTTATGCCGGCACGATATATCTATGAAGGACTGGTAGTCAATCAGTTCAAGAATAATAACTTTAAGCGCATCTTGTTCGACACCGAGATGGAAGAGAGCAAGGCCGACTTTAAGCAGGTGTATTACATTCCCGAGCTTAACACAATACTCGACCGCACATTTGCAGCCTTTAGAAATGGTGAAACTGACAAGCAGTTTGTTGCCGATTTAGATTTGCTTCACAATGAGCTGGGCAAGGAGATGAGACGTCAACCCGACATTAACTTTGAGGATATCGATAAACTTACTCCATCGGCTTTCAACAAAGATGTGTATGAGAGCAGCTCTGAGTATCTATCGCAGCTCAATACTCTATATTCTGATATGTTCTTTGCAGCCAATCAGAAACGCGAACAGATAATTAACCACTTTTTATCTACCGATGCTGCACGTTTTAACAGTGTGAAAGATGCCTACTTTAACGAAAGTATATCGGATATTACCCGTAAGGTATTTGAAAAGAATAAGATGTTGCGCGACGGTAATCAGCTTATTCAAATAATTGACCCAATTTACCAAATGCCCGAGCCTGATGGATTTTTATCGTTCAGAACTCATTTCTTTGCCCCTAAGAAATATTTTGCAGGAAGATACTGGGATACACTTTGGTTCAATATTGCAGCTGTATGGGTTCTCACTCTATCTCTCTATGTGATACTCTATTACGATGTGCTTCGCAAGATATTTGAGTTCTTTAGTGAAATTAAATTATTTAAAAAGTAACTTTTTAATTAGATATGCTGTATAAGGCTATATAATAATATTCAAATTGATAATACTATGTTAAAAAAATTGGTATACGGATTGGCTATTTTAGCCACAGTAAATTTTATGACTAGCTGCAATGGCTGTTCGGGAAAGAAGAGCGATACTCTTGAAGTGCCTGACGATATAGTTTCCGATGTGCCTCTTCAACTGTCTGAGGATGTGATAAATGATGTTATTCAGAATATATCATCACCTGTTGAGATGGCTAACCTCATTAAGATGACTGGGGTTGATTTCTCACAGAAAATTCTAAATCCCACCGATAATGCAAAAAGGTATGACTCTAGTTTTAAACGTGCTCTTAACCTTGGTGCCTATAGTGCCGATTTAGGTTATATCAACACATTTAATAAAAATACCATTGTATTGTCATATCTTATTGCAGTTAAAGAACTTGCAGAAGGTATTAAAGTTGGTCAGTTCCTCGATTTCAATACTTTGAAAAGAATGGCTACCAATAATACCAATCTCGACTCTCTTAAAGAGCTGTCGGTTAATAGCTTCAATAAAATGGACAACTACCTGCGCGAGCAGAAGCGTAGCAATGTGAGTACTGCTATTGTTACCGGTGCATGGATTGAAGGTATGTATATCACTTGCAGCGTTATTGAACAAACCAACAATAGTGAGCTTATCAACCGTCTTGGTGAACAGAAGGATATTGTAAATATTCTACTGATCATTCTTAATAACTACGGACAGGCTGATGCTAACTTTGGTGAACTTGTAAAACAGATGGAAGGCGTAAAAGCGGCATATGAAAATGTACGTATCACTACTGAATTTGGTGAGCCTAAACGCATCGAGAAAGATGGAACTCTTATTATTGTGCAAGATGAGATTAGCCATGTTGAGATTTCACCAGAGAACGTAACTAATATTATCACACAGATTAAAAAAGTAAGGGAATTTATTGTTTCTTAATATTTTCCCAATTAATTACTATTTTTGTGACTTGTAATCTGTTAAAAAATTAGAGAATGAGAAAATTTATTATATCATTAGTACTCCTTTTTACTGTATCACTTACATATTCATATGCACAGTGTGGCGAAGAGCTTCTTAAAACTGCGCTTAAAGAGATGGGCGACAGCCAGTACATCAAGGACTTTGAGGTGAATATGATTAAGGATAAAAAGGATGTTAAAACCGGTTACGTAAAGTTTTCGGTGGTACTTAACAGCCGAAGCCATTATCAGTTTAATGTGGTTAATGGTTCCTCCAATATCGATCAGGTTGTAATGCAACTTTTCGATGGTGATAAGATGATTGTGAGCAACTATGAAGGAGGTAAGTTCTATACTTCTTTCCAGTTCATTTGCCGTACCACAAAAATCTATACTCTACAGTTCTTCTTCAAAAATGGAGATGAGGGTTGTGCGCGCAGCGTATTGTCGCTTGTTAAGCAATACACAGAGGGTGAAATGAAATAAAAAATGCCACTAAGGGCACTTTATTAATATTGTAATTGAAAGCTTTAGCAGGTTTTGATATTCCTGCTAAAGCTTTTTTTAATTTATAGAAATCTTTATTGCCGGATGGCTATGGAGGTAGTTAACCAGGTCGTTGTCAAGATCTACCTTCACACTACGCGACAGCATGGTTACGTTGGCTTTCGCCTCAGTATCTATTATCTTAAATCGTAGCACCACTTTACCATCCTGCTTAGACATGGTCATTGCAGTGAGTTCGGTAATGAGCTCGCTGGTAATGTCTTGTAGCGGGATGTTAAGCGTTATTGAGTTCACCATCTTATCTCTCGCTTCGGATAATAACGAAATGTGATTAACCCTTGTGCGCATTGTGTCCGGACGGTGTCTGTCGGCTTCAATACGTCCTTTTATCATCAGGAATAGTCCCTTCTCACAGTATCCCGAGAAGTCAACATAATCCTTTCCGAAGAAAGCAAATTCATGCGAACCACTGAAATCCTCCACCATTAATATTGCAAATGGTTCATTTCTTTTTGTTGTTCCTTTGCGAATTCCTGTAACCATTCCTCCTACAGTGAAGTCACACTGTGTGTTGGCGTTTTCGGCCACTGCTTTCATTGTCATATTGGTGAAGTGGGTTAGCTCCAGCTTATACTGGTCGAGAGGGTGTGCCGACAGGTAAATGCCTATCATCTCCTTCTCGCGATTAAGCTTTTGCAGTGTTGAGAATGGCTCACAAATAGGTATGTCAGGCTTTTTAATCTCTATCTCTGCTCCTATACCACCAAACAGTGTGTTTTGAGATGATAATTTATCGTTCTGGAAACGGTTGCCATATCGTATAAGATGCTCAATGAACGATGTCTCGTCGGTAGGTGTATAGCCTGCAAAAAACTGAGCCCGATGCATCGATGTTAGATTGTCGAATGCGCCTGCACTGGCTAGTGCCTCAAAGTTCTTTTTATTCACCGTGGTGAGGTTCAGTCGCTCGGCAAAATCGAATATATCTTTATATGTACCATTCTTTTCGCGTTCGGCAATTATGGCATCTACAGCATTCTCGCCTACTCCTTTTATACCCGCCATACCAAATCGTATGGCACCCGATTTATTCACCGTAAATTTGCGGTAACTCTCATTTACATCAGGGCCAAGCACCGGAATACCTGTACTTTGGCACTCCTCCATAAATGTTGATATCTTGGTGATATCCGATAAGTTACGGCTTAATACACCTGCCATAAACTCGGCAGGGAAATGTGCTTTCAGGTATCCCGTTTGATAGGCCACATAGGCATAACATACCGAGTGCGATTTGTTGAATGCATAGGAGGCAAATGCTTCCCAGTCCTTCCAAATTTTGTCGATAAGCTGGTCGGGCTTATTGGTTTCGCAGCCTTCAACAAACTCCTTGTTGGATAAACATCCATCATGAAATTTAAGCTTAAGCTTATTCATCACCTCTATCTGCTTCTTACCCATCGCTTTACGTAGGGTGTCGGAGTCGCCACGGGTAAAGCCGCCCAAAGCACGGCTCTGTAGCATCACCTGTTCCTGATATACTGTAATTCCATAGGTATCTTTCAGGTAAGGCTCCATCATTGGATGGTCGTATTTTATTGGCTCGGTGCCATGCTTACGAGCAATAAACGACGGTATATACTCCATTGGTCCCGGGCGGTAAAGGGCGTTCATAGCCACTAAGTCCTCGAAGCGGTTGGGCTGGAGTGCTCTCAGGTGTTTCTTCATACCGGGGCTCTCAAACTGGAATATTGCAGTAGTTTCGCCGCGGCTAAAAAGCTGATATGTGATGCTGTCATCAATTGGAATGGCATCAATATCAAGTTCTATATTTTTAGACAGCTTGATATTTTCAAGAGTCTCTTTAATTATCGATAGTGTTTTAAGTCCCAGAAAGTCCATTTTTAGCAGTCCGATAGCCTCCACGAAACGCCCGTCATACTGTGTGGTTAGCAGGTTTTCGTTCTTTGTGGGCATTACCGGTATGTGCATATCCAGCGGGTCCTTGCCTATTAATATACCACAGGCGTGCACACCGGTTTGGCGCACTGAGCCTTCTAGTGTTTCGGCAAAGTTGATGGTGCGGGCAATCAGCTGGTCCGGTGAATTTTTCTCTGCCTCTAACTCTGGCACCTCTTTATATGCTTTCTGAAGTGTGATTTTAGGAGTGTCGGGAATCATCTTTGCAATCCTATCTGCTTCTTGAAGTGGCAATTTAAGCACTCGCGCCACATCCCTAATTGCCATCTTGGCTGCCATGGTTCCGAAGGTACAAATATGTGCCACTTTATCCTGCCCATATTTATTGGTCACGTAGTCGAGTACTAGTTGGCGGCCGTCATCATCGAAGTCGATATCCACGTCGGGCATTGATATACGGTCGGGATTGAGGAAACGCTCAAAAAGAAGGTCGTACTTAATTGGGTCAACATTGGTGATACCTGTGCAATATGCCACTGCCGCTCCTGCTGCCGAGCCTCGCCCTGGTCCCACAAGCACTCCCATTTTGCGAGCTGCACTTATAAAATCCTGAACGATAAGGAAGTAGCTTGGAAATCCCATTTTCAGAATCGTTTCAAGTTCAAAATCAATTCGCTCTTTCACATTATCGGGAAGTGGGTCGCCATACCGCTTCCTGGCACCCTCGAATGTAAGGTGTTTAAGGTAATCGCCATCATCAGTAAAACCATCGGGCAGCGGGAAGTGAGGCATAATTGGTTTTGAGTTTAACTCATACATCTCAACCTTCTCGGCTATCTCATTGGTATTCTCAAGCACGTGGGGTATATGTCCGAATAGCTTATACATCTCATCGGTGGTTTTAAGCCACTCCTGCTGTGTGTAACGCATCCGGTTGGGGTCGTCATAATCCTTGCCGGTATTGAGGCATATCAATATATCGTGTGCATCGGCATCCTCTTCATTAAGGAAGTGCACATCATTGGTGGCAATCACTTTAACATCAAGTTCGTCGGCCAGTTTTAGCACTATGTCATTCACCATCTGCTGGTTGTCGGATATCTCCTCCTTCAATCCGGGGTAGTTGGTGGGGTGGTGCATCACTTCAAGATAGTAATCCTCGCCAAACACGTTTTTGAACCACCTTATTGTGTCGCGCGCTGCATCGAGGTTGCCATCCATAATTCTTTGGGGCACTTCACCTCCCAGGCATGCCGATGAAACTATTATCCCTTCGCTATATTTTTCGAGCAAATCTTTATCTATACGAGGGCGGTAATAGAAGCCGTCAATACTTGCTATGGATATAAGTTTCAGTAGATTGCGATATCCGGTTTCGTTTTTTGCAAGTAGGATAAGGTGGTCGCCCGAGCGGTCCTCCTTGCCCTGTTTATCGTGAATTGAGCGTGGGGCAACATAGGTCTCACAGCCTAATATTGGTTTTATACCCTCCTTTTTGCATGTATCCCAAAACTCCTTTATGCCAAACATGGTGCCGTGGTCGGTGAGTGCCAATGCGGTCATGCCATTATCTTTGGCTTTTTTCACCAATCCGCGAATGCTGGCAGCACCGTCGAGAATAGAGTATTGCGAGTGAACATGCAAATGTGTAAATGGTATCTGCATAATATCTAAGTTTTATACAAAGGTATAAAATGAGTTGTGATTACCCTCCTATTAGATTTATTAAAGGCACGTGATGTAACGAGTGAAATATGTAGTGATTTGATTTACATTGGTTTATCTTACTTGGAAATATGAAGTAGTTTGGCTTACTTTGTATCATGGAAAACAGTAGAAGATATTTAGTTTTTATAACTTTCTTTTTGGCGTGTGTGCTTATGTGGAGCACTGCCATGGCTGTTCCTGTGCATAAAAGTGAGGCTCTCTCGAGTCTGCCCGATACTCATACCGAAAGTTACATCCAGGCGCCCGACTATGGCATTGGTACCTTCTTGCCTTCGGGCCAATCGGTTAACCTATCGGCACCACCAGCAATAAAAAATGTGTCGCCCCGCATACAGCTTAAGTTAATTGGGGTATCTATTGAGGAGCCGGAAAGTTTTATATCTAATATTCAATTTTTATACTCGCATTTCAGGGAACGTATTGTTCTCTATTTCGAGCCCTACGATATTATCTATCCGTTTCACGCCCATTGGTAATATAACACTGTTCATATAATTGTGTAAGAGATAGTTATCATTGTCTCTCAATGTTTGTTTTTTTCTATTCTTTTTAATTCTTCAACCTGAAAATTAAACGGGTTGATATAATATTTTATGTTATGAGCAGTACTTCTATTATAATGGTGGCTATTGTAGTGGCCATAGTGGTTGTTTATGTAATTATGTCGAACAACAGCCGTCGTAAACGTAATGAATTGCTTTCACGCATTCAGAATGAGGCCGGTAATTATAAATTTAATAACTCTGAATTTACAATTTGGGCCGATTCGGTTCTTGGTATAGATAATGCAGGCGAGGTGCTTGTGTATAAAAAAGACAATCAGTCGCCCACCAATGTTTTTCCGCTGGAGTCTATGACCTCTTGCCGAGTAGAGACTCAGCGTAATGGCGAAAACAGTATAGCAATTGAAAAAGTGATGTTGGTGTTGCTGTATGGCAAATCGAAACGTGAAGAGGTAATTACTCTATTCAACTCGTCGGAGCGCATCAATATCAATAATGAGTTGATGATTGCCAATAGGTGGAAAGAGCGTCTGGAATCTCTGAAAAAATGATAATAAAACCAGTTACCGCTATCTATTAATGGTTAATTGTTGTGTTTATCAATTAATAAAGTGGTGATTGTTTGTGATATATGGTTTTAAAGTTTTATCTTTGCACCCATATTTTTAAGTAGGTTGTTTTAATCACATTTAATTTAAATTAGTCCAATGGCTGTAAAAATCAGACTTTCAAGACAAGGACGCAAAAGGTATGCTTACTACCACATAGTGGTAGCTGACAGCAGGGCGCCACGGGATGGCAGGTTTATCGAGAGGATTGGTTCATACAATCCTAATACTAATCCTGCTACTATTGACCTTAATTTTGAGAAAGCTCTTCAATGGCTTTCTAATGGTGCTCAACCTACCGACACTGCGAAGGCAATTTTATCTTACAAAGGAGTTCTTATGAAGAAACACCTTCTTGAGGGTGTTAAAAAAGGAGCTTTTGATGAGGCTGAAGCAGAGCGTCGCTTTGAAGCATGGCAGAAAAATAAAGTGTCGGCTATCGAAGCAAAAATCCAAGGCCTTTCTAAAGCTAAAGAGGAAGCTAAAGCTACCCGTATTGCTGAAGAGAGCAAAATTAATGCTGACAGGGTTGCCGCCCTTGAGCAAAAGCAGGCTGAAGCTAAAGCTGAAGCACAAGCTGCTGTTGCCGCAGAGCAGGCTTCTGAAGAAGCAGCTCCAGAGGAAACCTCAGCTGAGTAACTCTAAGAGCAATAGTTGTATTAGCATAGGACCGTTCTACCAAGAGCGGTCTTTTTTCGCTTTTAATAATGCCTTTATACCTATTTTATCCATATATTTGATGGCTTTAATTGTTTGATTATGATTGATAAAGATATGTGCCTGCATGCCGGAACGGTTATGCGCTCCCATGGGGTGAATGGTGCGGTGGTGGCAAAGGCACAAAAGGGCTTTAATGTTGATACCATCAGCTTTGAATACTTGTTTGTGGAACTCGATGGCGGACTGGTGCCATATTATGTGGATGATATTAGAGAGTTGAACGACGAAGAGGCAATAATTTCTTTCGAAGATGTTGGTAATCAGGAGAGTGCTAAAGCATTGACCGGTGCTGCCATCTATATTTATCGCGATTGGCTTGATGATGAAGAGGGCTACGAAACTATGTCGGGAGCATTGGTGGGATACACCGCTTCTGATGTTGAATTGGGTACTTTAGGAGACATTACATCAATAATGGATATTGCAAATAACCCTCTTTTTGTGGTCGATTATAATGGCGAAGTGCTGTTGATACCCATCACCGACGATTTTATTGTTTCGGTGGATGATGATGCAAAAACAGTGGTTTTTCAACTACCCAAAGGTTTGGTAGATATTCATACTGCCGAAGACGGTGATAGTGATGAATAATATTAAAAATATTGATTTATATGCCTCAATGGCTTGATAATTGAGGGAATATAATCTTAATAAAACATGGAAATAGATGGCTAAAAAGCAATTATTTACTAAATTAGCCACCTCTTTATAAAAAATATTTTGTATGTGGGTTAGAATTGCAAGGTTCGTGCTGAGAAACAGAGTAGCCGTACTGATTGGAGTTGCCATGGTAACTCTATTTATGGCGTACAATGCACGCACAATAGAAATGTCATATCAATATGCACCTCTTCTCCCCGAAGATGATCCTGCCTTTATCGAGAATAAGGAGTTTGTAGAGATGTTTGGTGGTGAGGGTAATATGATTGTGATTGGTATTCAGGATTCTGATCTTTTCACCATAGAGGCTTTTGCCAAGTGGCAGCAGCTTGGCCGCGAACTCAAAGAGGTTGATGGTGTTACGGCTGTGCTTTCGGTAGCCCAATCCTATAATCTGAAAAAAAATACTGAAGAGAAGAAGTTTGAACTTGTACCTATTTTCAACGATTCGATAGCAAGTCAGGCCGAACTCGATAGCCTAAAATCAATATTTAATTCTCTACCCATCTATAAGGGTATGCTATATAATGCTGATACTGATGCTTATTTAATGGCTCTAACGCTGGACGCATCCATTCTGCAGAGTCCTGCCAGAGTTGAAATGATTGAACATATAAAAGCCATTGGCGATGAGTACCAGGCCAACTCGGGTAATGAGGTTCGCTACTCCGGATTGCCCTATATAAGAGTGGCAACCGCCGAAATGGTGAAGCAGGAACTCAATATGTTTGTAATGCTTGCAGCACTTATAAGCATGTTGGTATTATACCTGTTTTTTAGGTCGTTCCGTATAGTTTTCCTATCGATGATAGTGGTTTCAATAGCAGTGATTTGGGCTCTCGGAATACAAGGGTTATTCGGCTACAAAATCACCATCCTTACTGGAATGATACCGCCATTACTTATTGTTATTGCGATGCCCAATATTATCTATATCCTCAATCGCTATCATCAGGAGTATAGAAAACACAATAACCAGATAAAGGCCGTGCAGCGTGTGATACGCCGTATCGGTAATGCATCATTCCTTACAAATCTTACCACCGCTCTTGGCTTTGGAACATTCATAATCACTTCAAGCAAAATATTGGTTGAGTTTGGCGTTATTGCATCCATCAACATAATGTGTGTTTATCTTATCTGTCTGCTCATAATTCCTATTATGCTTAGTTATATGCCTGCACCCACCGAGCATAAACTGGAACACCTCGACAATAAGTTGATGGGTAAAATTGTAAATGTTCTAAGTACAATAAATCAACGATATAGGGCTGCTGTATATACTATTGCAGCAATTCTACTGGTGTTTGGCATTTTTGGTATATTTCAGATGAAAACTACAGGATATATGCTTGACGATATACCGCATGATAACCCATTATATACTGATCTTAAGTTTTTTGAAGAGAATTTTGACGGATTGATGCCAGTTGAAATTATGGTTGATACCCAAAAGCCCAATGGCGTACTTCAAACTGTTAATCTTCAGAAACTCGACAAATTTCAGGAAGAGATTAGCTCAATGCCCGAGTTTTCAAGTGCTCTATCGCTTGTTGAAGCTGTTAAGTTTGCCCGCCAGGCATTCTACAATGGTAATGAGTCGCGCTATGGCGTACCCAATAATCAGGAGCGAGGCTTCATTCTTTCATACGTTGGCAAAACCGGAAATGGCGAAACCCAGCTGATGAATAATTTTATGGATTCTCTAAAACAACGTGCCCGCCTAAGCTTTAGGATGGCCGATGTGGGAACGACCAAAATGGTTGAACTTGACCAGGTGATTAGAGAAAAATTGGAAGAGACATTCCCTTCCGATCAATATTTTACCCGACTTACAGGCGCCAGCGTAATATTTTTCAAAGGCACTAACTATCTCATTATCAATCTGTTCTCTAGTCTTGCGCTGGCCATATTCCTGATATCTCTGTTTATGGCTACTATGTTCAGATCTATGAAGATGGTGGTTATATCGCTCATACCCAATATGGTACCTCTACTTATGACTGCCGGCCTTATGGGTTACTTCGGAATTCCAATAAAGCCGTCAACCATACTTGTGTTCAGTATTGCCTTTGGTATTTCGGTTGATAATGCCATTCACTATCTGTCGAAATACCGTATAGACTTGCGCGAGACAAACTATAACATAAAAGCAGCTGTATATCTTGCACTTAAGGAGACTGGCGTAAGCATGATATACACAGCAAATATTCTGTTCTTCGGATTTGGTATATTCAGCGTGTCGCAGTTTGGCGGTACTAAAGCTCTGGGAATGTTGATTGCCATCACTCTGTTGATAGCTCTGTTCTCTAATCTTATAATTCTTCCATCGCTGCTCATGTCGCTCGATAAGAGAATTACGGCCAAAAAATATAAGGAGCCATTAATCTCAATTTACAATGAAGAAGAAGATGAAGAAGATGGCGAAGATGGCGAGATAGATAAGAAACAAATTGAGGCGGTAGAAAAAGAACCTGCTGCGGTAGTATAAAGTTTAAAATATATTTTGTAATGCTCCTCTTGATTTATCAGGGGAGCATTACTTTTATATGATTAATACCCAATTATCTCAATTCCGGTAAAATTTTAAGAGTTTTGCTGGTTTGTTTTTTTATCTTTGACATATTTTTAATAAGAAAATTAAAATGTTGTCGATAAAAGAATTGCAATCAATAGTTGAGAATACAATTGGTAATCTTCAACTAGTTAAGCCGCCACAAAACCTATATAAGCCCATTGAATATACAATGAGCCTGGGAGGTAAAAGGATTCGGCCGGTTATGTGTCTTGCCGCTTGTCAATTATATTCTGGTGATTATACCAATGCTTTATCGGCAGCAATGGGCATAGAGCTTTTTCATAATTTCACCCTTCTGCACGATGATGTGATGGATAATGCTGATGTAAGGCGTAACCACCCTACAGTGCACAAAAAGTGGGATGTTAATACTGCCATCCTTTCGGGCGATGCAATGCTTATAGAGTCACTTATAAAAGTGGCCGAAACTCCTCAAGCCTATCTAAAACAAGTACTCGATGTGTTTAATAAAACCTCGCTTGAGGTATGTGAAGGGCAGCAGTACGATATGGAGTTTGAAGCACTGGAGATGGTGAGCGAAGATAATTACCTAGAGATGATACGGCTTAAAACTGCGGTACTCCTCGCGGGAAGTATGAAAATAGGTGCAATTATTGGTGGGGCAACCACTGTTCAAGCAGATATGATTTACTCTTTTGCTATCAACATCGGACTTGCTTTTCAATTACAAGATGACATGCTTGATATCTATGGTGACCAAAAAGATTTTGGAAAAGCAATAGGTGGTGATATAGTGGCCAATAAAAAAACATTGCCAATGATTAATGCCTGGCATTTGGCTAATGAAGAGCAGCGAACCCAATTGAAGCACTGGCTTACTATCGAAAATTTTGAAAGAGCTGAAAAAATTGAGGCTGTTACCAATATTTATAATCAACTTGATGTAAAGGGTATTGTTAATCAGAAGATTAATGATTATTTTGCTAAAGCTATGCAATATCTTGATACCTTAAAGATAGACACAGCAGGTAAACAACAACTAGAGGAGTTTGCCACAATGCTTATATCTCGCAAAAGATAAGAGGATTGCTTATTCACATTACCCAAAAATGATTAAATCTCGCTTCAGTTACTCCATATTTTTAGTCGGTTCATGTCGATAATTTGTAGTAGTTGAGTCGTATGGTAAATATGAATAATGAAATTGAAAAAAATAAAACTTTTAATAGATGGAAACAAATATAAGAGGTCATATTATCCAAATTGTAGGGCCCGTAATTGACGTCAAGTTTGATCTTGACAGAGCTTCACTTCCTGCAATTCTTAATGCACTTGAAGTGGTGCGCCCCGATGGTACAAAGCTTATTGTAGAGTGCCAGCAGCATATTGGTGAGAACACTATCCGCTGTATATCAATGGATTCTACCGACGGTCTTACCCGCGGCCTTGAGGTTATCGATACCGGCTCGGCAATATCAATGCCGGGTGGTGATGCAGTAAAAGGGCGACTATTGAATGTGGTGGGTAATGCCATTGATGGATTACCCGAGGTTGATCGTAAAGTAGTGAGCCCTATTCATAAAGATCCACCGGAGTTCGACAACCTATCAACAGAGGCAGAGGTGCTATTTACAGGTATTAAAGTTATCGACCTAATTGAACCATACTCCAAGGGTGGAAAAATTGGTCTGTTTGGTGGTGCCGGAGTAGGCAAAACAGTTCTTATTCAGGAACTTATAAATAATATAGCCAAAGGTCACGACGGTCTTTCGGTATTTGCCGGTGTGGGAGAGCGTACCCGCGAAGGTAATGACCTGCTACGCGAAATGATTGAAGCCGACATTGTAAATTATGGTGCCGAATTTAAGGAGAGCATGGAGCGTGGCGAGTGGGATTTATCAAAAGTTGACCCCGAAGCACTTAAAGAGTCGCAGGTTACAATGGTGTTCGGCCAGATGAACGAACCACCGGGAGCCCGTGCCCGCGTTGCCCTGTCGGGATTAACTATTGCCGAGACTTTCCGCGATGGCGATGGTGAAGGCAAAGGGCGTGACGTACTTCTGTTTGTTGATAATATATTCAGGTTTACCCAAGCCGGTTCCGAGGTGTCGGCACTACTAGGCCGTATGCCATCTGCAGTGGGTTATCAGCCTACACTTGCTTCGGAGATGGGATTGCTGCAAGAGCGTATCACATCCACCAAGCATGGCTCCATCACATCCGTACAAGCGGTGTATGTGCCTGCGGATGACCTTACCGACCCGGCTCCTGCTACCACATTTGCCCACCTCGATGCCACTACGGTGCTTAGCCGTAAAATCACTGAGTTGGGTATCTACCCTGCTGTTGACCCGCTCGACTCTACATCGCGTATTCTTACTCCCGATATTGTTGGGCAGGAACACTACCGATGTGCACAACGGGTAAAGGAGATTTTACAACGATATAATGAGCTTCAGGATATTATCTCAATTCTTGGTATGGAAGAGCTGTCGGATGAAGATAAGCTGGTAGTATCGAGAGCTCGTAAAGTGCAGCGATTCCTGTCGCAACCGTTCCATGTAGCCGAACAGTTTATTGGTGTTCCAGGCGTGTTTGTGAAGATTGAAGACACTATTCGTGGCTTTAATATGATTATGGATGGCGAACTTGATAAGTATCCCGAAGCAGCATTCCTAATGGTGGGTACCATCGAGCAGGCTATCGAAAAAGGAGAAAAACTTATGAGCCAGGTAGAGAAATAATGAAAGATCTATATTTGGAAATAGTAACCCCCGAACAGCTGGTGTTTAGCCAGCCTGTGGGGTTGGTGGAAGTGCCGGGCGAGAAGGGGCGGTTTACACTCCTTCGCAACCACGCACCCATCGTATCTGTGCTTACTGGAGGTACTATACGGGTAGTGAGTAAAACAGGTACCGAATACCTTTTCCGCTGTGATAGTGGCTTCCTTGAGTGCGGTAATAATAAAGTTACCATTATTGCCAGCAATGTGTCAATTGTGCAGGAATAAACACAGCTCGTGACGAAGCCTGTTGTGAATTGACTAATAAACGTTATATTTGATGTTAGTGAATAAATGTTAATTACATTTGAAGTCTAATTAAATTTGAAAATATGAAAATTACAGAGCTTTGCTGGAAGGTGTTTAATCAGTCGATAGACGATTATCATAAATTCGACAATATTGATCAACCCATCAATAATCCCTATAAAAAAGAGGAATTGGAACATCTGCTTTACCATAAAAATTGGGTTGATACCGTGCAGTGGCACTTCGAAGATGTAGTGCGCGACCCCAATATCGATCCGGCAGCAGCTCTGGTGCTTAAACGACGCATTGACGCCTCTAACCAGGTGCGCACCGATATGGTTGAATATATCGACTCCTACTTCCTTGATAAATATAAGGATGTGAAAATTAAAGACGGAGCTCGTATCAATACCGAATCGCCTGCATGGGCTATCGACCGATTCTCCATACTTGCTCTTAAGGTGTATCACATGAGGCAAGAGACTGAACGTAAAGATGTTACGCCCGAGCATATTGCTACTTGTACTCAAAAACTTAACGTTCTGCTTGAGCAACACCGCGACCTTTCAACCGCCATAGAAGAGTTGATGGAAGATATTGAGGCAGGTGATAAATATATGAAGGTGTATAAACAGATGAAGATGTATAACGATCCGAATCTAAATCCTGTTCTTTACAAGAAGTGATGAACAAACCTAAAAATATTCTTATAATAAGACTTTCGGCGATGGGTGATGTGGCAATGACGTCACCCGTTGTCGATCAGTTATGCACTCAAAATCCTGATTGCAACTTCTCTTTTCTTTCAACGCCATTCTTTAAGCCTTTTTTTAAAGCCCATCCCAACTTCACTTTTGTGGGTACTGATATAAAAAAGAGTGGTAAAAATATTTTTTCTATCTACCGCCTCTATAAAGAGCTGGCAGCAGCTGGCAAGTACGATGCAGTGGTAGATATTCATGATGTGCTGCGCACCAAAGTATTAAGAACCCTCTTTGCCCTTTCGGGTGTTAAGGTTTTTGTGGTTGATAAGGGCAGGCGCGAGAAGAAGGCCCTCACCCGCAAGAATAATAAGGTGATGAAGCAGCTAAAGCCTACCGTTGAGCGATATGCCGATGCACTTCGTAGTAGCGGACTAACACTGACGATGGATGGTTCCTATCCCCTCGGTAAATCAGCATTATCAGAAAAAGTGCAGGGCATTACCGGTATCAAAAATGAAAGGTGGATTGGCGTGGCACCATTTGCGCAACATAAAGGTAAAATTTATCCTATCGGGCGAGTTGAGCAGGTGGTGGATTTGCTTATCAAAAGTGAAAATACAAAAGTGTTTATCTTCGGAGGTGGCCCCACCGAGAAAGCGATTGCCGAAGAGATATCGTGCCGATATGATAACTGCATATCAATAATCGGCAAACTTAATCTTGAGGAGGAACTTATGCTCATATCCAATCTTGACTGTATGATGAGCATGGATTCATCGGCAATGCACATGGCATCTCTTTCGGGTGTGCGGGTGGTGTCGATATGGGGAGCAACACATCCTTATGCCGGGTTCCTTGGCTACGGACAGAGTATTGATAATGCTGTGCAACTTGACCTTGACTGCCGGCCTTGCTCAATCTATGGTAATAAGCCTTGTTATAAAGGTACTTACGAATGTATGGATATAAATCCTGAAGTGGTTGCCCGTAAAATTCTCAATTCTTAAATCAACCATTGAAATAGTTATAATCCCTTAGCACATTATTTAAAAAACTAACCGGACTTTCATCAGGCGTTACTCCCATTTTTGTGGCAATAGCTTGTTGCGCCTTTGTTATAACCACGCGCCCGTTTTCGCTATTCCGCACCTTTAGCGCCTTTTTTATTATCTTTATATCGGTATCATTCAGTAATATAGAGGTTTTGTACTTCGGGCTGTATCCTTCAGGTATATTCTGATATATGGTTGATGATAGTGCCGAATTTTTTTGATTTTTCACCACTATAGTTCCCGCTGCTATATCGCCAAGTCGTTGACCTCTACCACCTATAAGTATTGTGAGTGTGGCAATTGTGCCCGATGAAATTAGTAAATCAATCAGGCGTAATATCCATCTAATAAGGTAGCTTCCAAATTTTAGTGCGCTTCCATCGGTGCTGGTAACTTTAATATTCATAATTCTTTTGCCCGGACTCTGGCCATGCATAAAATATTCAAATAGAAGGTGATAGAATAATGCAGGTGCCAACAGTGCTATTAGAATAAAAGTATTTGCTGATATATTAATTGCAGCAAGCACTAAAATCATTAATAAACTATAGAATCCAATTATCAGGTTATCCAGTATATATGCTATTATTCTATCACTTATCCCGGCTAGTTTATAATTTATTGTTACATTATTTGGTGTAGTTATGTTTATATACTTCATAGCTTATTATGATTATTTTCAGTACTAAATTATTGAATTATTTTTAATTAAACTGGAATAGCTCAATTTTATGTTGTAAATTGTATTTAACAACACACTGTAAGATATGCTAGTAAAAACTTATGGATCGGCGGTGAGTGGTATCGATGCCTATACCATCACTATGGAGGTTAATGTGTCGCAAGGCATCAAATTTTTTATGGTTGGCCTTCCTGATAATGCAGTGAAAGAGAGTCAGCAACGCATTGAGTCTGCCCTCAGGGTTAATGGCTATCGCTGGCCTGGGCACAAAATAGTCATCAATATGGCACCTGCCGATATTCGTAAGGAGGGTTCCTCCTATGATTTACCTTTGGCCATAGGCATTCTTGCCGCCTCTGAGCAGATACCCGATACGCTTCTTGATAAATATGTGGTGATGGGCGAGTTATCGCTCGATGGCGGACTTCTACCCGTGAAGGGTGTGCTTCCTATGGCCATAAAAGCTAAAGAAGAGGGTTATGAAGGATGCATATTGCCACTTCAAAATGCCAGGGAAGCAGCTGTAGTAGAAGGACTTAAAATATTTGGGGCGACCACTCTCGATGAGGTTGCCAAATTTTTTGATGGTAAGGGCGACTTGCATCTTGTGGAGGTAAATACTGCCGAGGAGTTCTCTAAAGGTCAAAGCTATGCCGATTATGATTTTTCGGATGTGAAAGGGCAGGAGAATGTTAAGAGGGCATTGGAAATATCTGCGGCCGGTGGACATAATATAATCATGATTGGCCCGCCAGGGTCGGGTAAGTCAATGTTAGCCAAGCGACTACCGTCGATATTGCCACCACTCACACTGGGTGAAGCATTGGAAACCACAAAGATTCATTCCGTGGCCGGTAAAATAAAAACGAATACTTCGCTTATCACCCATCGTCCGTTTAGGTCGCCACACCATACCATTAGTGATGTTGCGCTTACCGGTGGAGGCTCGTTCCCTCAGCCGGGTGAAATATCGCTAGCCCATAATGGAGTTCTTTTCCTTGATGAATTGCCCGAATTTAAGAGAACAGTTCTGGAGGTGATGCGTCAACCGTTGGAGGATAGGCGCATAGCCATTTCAAGAGCAAGATTTACAGTTGATTATCCTGCAAGTTTTATGCTAGTGGCGAGTATGAATCCCTGTCCCTGCGGATATTTCAACCATCCCGAAAAGAAATGTGTGTGCAGTCCCGGTATAGTTCAGAAGTATTTGGGGCGCATATCAGGACCACTTCTCGATAGAATTGACATTCATATAGAGGTGGTGCCGGTGCCTTTCAATAAATTATCGGAGTTGAAGGCTTCCGATTCCAGTGTGGTTATTCGTGAGCGGGTGGTGAAAGCTCGTCAGATACAGAATGAGCGGTACTCAAAGTATGATGATGTATATTGCAACGCACAGATGACACCCAAGATGCAGCATAAGTATGCAGAGCCCGATGAGGCCGGGCGTCAGATTCTTAAAATGGCCATGGAGAAACTGGGATTGTCAGCCCGTGCCTATGACCGTATTTTAAAGGTGTCGCGCACCATTGCCGACCTCGATGAAAGTGAAAATATACAGTCACATCACATTGCCGAGGCGATTCAGTACCGCAGTTTGGATCGCGATACGTGGGGCACTTGATTTATTATTGTTCTATGTTTTGTAGCTAGCTAATAATGTATCATATTTGCATATAATACGTAATTAACTAATGCTGAAATAAATGTCATCAAACAGTTTAATGGATCCCATAGGCAAACTTATGGGTCTCCGATATAAATCGCATCCGTGGCACGGTATAGATATTGGTACCAAAGCACCGCTGGAGGTTACAACTTTTATAGAGGTTGTGCCCACCGATACTATTAAGTATGAGATAGATAAGATAAGTGGATATCTTAGGATAGACCGCCCTCAGAAATACTCTAACGTAGTGCCGGCGTTGTACGGCTTTATACCTCAAACCTATTGTGGCGATAACGTGGGTGAATATTGTTGTGAAAAAACCGGACGTGAAGGCATCAAAGGTGATGGCGATCCGCTTGATATTTGTGTTCTTACCGAGAAAGATATTATGCACGGCGATATTATTGCAATGGCAATACCCATCGGTGGCTTAAGGATGATAGACAGTAATTTTGCTGATGATAAAATTATTGCGGTGCTTAAGGGTGATGTTATGTATGGTGATATTAGTGATGTCTCACAACTTCCTGAGCTGGTTATCAGCCGTTTGAAGCACTACTTCCTTACATATAAGGATATGCCGGGGCAGGATAGGGCATCAGAAATTACCCATATTTATAATGCCGAAGAGGCTCATGAGGTGATTAAATTATCTATGCGCGACTACGAAATGAGGTTTGAAAAGCTGCGCAACGCCCTTTCAACATATTAAAAGCAATTAGCAGGGTATCTATTATTAAAAAGTTTTAGATACCCTGTTTTTAATTGTATATACTAAGGTAATTGGTTGTTTCATTGTAACTTGTGTTATACATCTTCAACGGGTATTTAGATACTCCCTCCACAATTCCGTACTCCACATTTACATGATATTTTGACTTGCATGTAGGACATGAGTAGGTTTCGCTATCCTTGTTGCGAATCACCTTCACCAATGCGTCACCCTCATTGGGGCATACCATGTCGAATGCCAGGTATCTGTCCCTGTCATATCTATAAACTATCACCCCTTTAAGTCCTGCTATTCCATACCCATCAACATAGAAAAGCTCAAAGAGATTTTTACCCGAATATCTTGGGTCGTCAAGATTTATGATAACATTGAATCTGATGTTGGGTATGATGTTCTTTTTATCTTTTGAGCAACCTGGCAGTATGAATAGCAATAATGTCAGTATTGTAGCCGTTATTACATATATTCTGGATGATTTAATCATTTGCATGCTTTTTGTGTTATTTGACAAAAGTACAAATTGTTTAGATACTTAAGCAGCGTTAAATTTTGTTTTTTAAATTGTACACTCTATATTTATAGTCTCAAATATAAAGTAAAAAATGGATAATATAGGCGACATAATATATGTGCTTCTTGTAATAGGTGCTGTCATCGGCAGTCTTATTAAGAAGAGCAGGGAGCATAGACCCGTGCCGCCTGTTGTATCCGATGATGAGGAGGAGAAAGCAGATTTTCCGGAGTCATTGCAAGAGCTGTTTAAACCACCAGTTCCACCCGCTCCCAAACCACCAACAGTTAGAAAAGTAGCAGATAATAAAGTTGTTAGTGCTACCACAGCAAAGAAAAGGAGCGGATTAACCTCTAGGAACACCTCAAGGCAAGATGTTGAATTGGAGAGTATAGAGACCGAGCCGATAATCGAATTGGAAGATGCTGATTGGAGAAAGGCTATTCTATACTCAGAGATAATAAACAGGCCGCGCTACATGGAACTTTGATCGTTAAACGATCGTTTTTAAATAATCATTAATCTTAGTACAAATGTCTAAGAGAATCCTTGTGAAAAGGGGTTCTTTAATTTTTTATATATACCTTAAATTAGGAGGAAAAGAGATGTCACAAGTAAGTTACATAACCGAGGGCGGATTAAAAAGACTAAAAGATGAGTTACTTCAATTGGAGTCAATTGAGAGGCCTGCCATTTCACGCCAGATAGCTGATGCAAGAGATAAGGGCGACTTATCGGAAAATGCCGAGTATGACGCTGCTAAAGAGGCTCAGGGCCTACTGGAAATGCGTATTGCAAAACTTAAAGATACCATCAGCAATAGCCGTATTATTGATGAGTCGAAAATTGGTACCTCTAAAGTGCAGGTGCTAAATAAGGTTACTATTAAAAACCTGAAAAACAACGCTCAGATGGCATATACTCTTGTGCCTGAAACTGAAGCCGACCTGAAAGCAGGTAAAATTGCGGTTACTACACCCATTGCTCAAGGTTTATTGGGTAAAAAGGTGGGCGATCAGGTGGAGATAAAAGTACCATCGGGATTGGTGAAATTTGAAATCGTTGATATATCATTATAATAAGTTGTAGCTATGGCAACAATTTTCACTAAAATAGTAAATGGCGACATTCCATCATATAAAATTGCTGAGGATGATAGGTATTATGCTTTCCTCGATATAAACCCGCTTGCCAAAGGGCATACCTTGGTTATACCCAAACAGGAGGTGGATTATATTTTTGATCTTGATAGTGATATCCTTGCCGGAATGATGGTGTTTGCACAAAAAGTGGCTGTCGCATTGCGAAAAACAGTGCCATGCAAGCGTATAGGCGTGGCTGTGCTTGGGCTTGAAGTGCCCCATGCCCATATTCATCTTGTGCCGCTCAATAGTGAGGCAGATATTAATTTCAGTAATCCCAAACTGAAACTTACCAATGATGAATTTGTATCTATAGCTGAGGCAGTAAGAGGAAATTTGTAAAGCTAAAAACAGGTTTTTTAGACTTGTTGTTAGTAATTGAAAATAGGCAGGATAGCATCCTGCTTTTTTTATTCTTTGTGTTAATTTGTGGACTTTTTAGACACCATCTTCATTAACTCGTACATTGTAAATCAGTAGAAAATTCTGTTTATATAATAGTAATTCTACCTTCAAGACAGGATTTATACCCTTACGGTTGTCATCGCCCCATGGTGTAATTTACTTTTTTTCGGGCCAGTAGTAGCTATCGGGATATATTCTATGGCCGAACACTGCTGTGCCCACTCTTACTATGGTTGCTCCCTCTTCGATGGCTGTTTCAAGGTCGCCACTCATGCCCATAGATAACTCATTCATCTCTACATCGGGGAGGTTGAGATTGCGTATTTCGTTGCGTAATGAGGCTAATAGTTTGAAGCATTTACGAACTTTTTCGGTTTCGGCACTAAAAAGGCCAATGGTCATCAAGCCCTTTATTTTCAATGATTTCAAGGGTGCAATCTGCTTTGCCAGCTCAACTGCCTTTTGTGGTTCCACGCCAAACTTGCTCTCTTCGCCCGATGTGTTTACCTGGATGAGGATATCCATTTTTTTGCCTTCGGTTGATAGCCTGTTGTGAAGCTTTTCGGCCAGCTCCAACCTGTCAACCGATTCTACGCAAGCAACGCCATAACGTATGATATCCTTTATTTTATTTGTTTGCAGATGGCCAATAAAGTGTTTCTGATGCTGCACAACCTTCAACGCATCGAATTTCTCTTTTATCTCCTGCACTTTATTCTCGCCAATTAGTGTGTATCCTGCGTTTATTGCCTCAATAATTCTTTGTGGATCCACAGTTTTGGTGGCAAGTAGTAATTTTACCTCATTGGGGTTTCTACCTGCTTTATTGCAAGCAGAATCTATCCTTTGTTTTATTGTTTCGAGGTTGGTTCTTATATCGTCCATTTTACATATTTTTCAGGTAGTTGAGTAGAACTACGGCTTGGTTGTTCTCGGTATCTTTAGCTCCATATAGAAGCGTTAGTTCACCTTTTGAAGCGATTGACTGTAGTCTGTTAATCTGTTCAGCCTGGCTTTTGAGTTCTGCAATATATTTTGTTTTGAACTCTTCAAATTTTGCCGGTTCGTGGTTGAACCATTTTCTAAGTTCTGCCGATGGTGCTACATCTTTGTTCCATTCGTCGAGTGCTGCTGCCTCTTTGGATATTCCGCGTGGCCACACTCTGTCTATCAGCACTCTGTAACCATCGGTTGGTGCGGCCTCTTCATAGATACGTTTTATTTTCATAGCCATCGAAATTATGAAGTTAAGTTAACAATTTATAGCGTCATAATCAAAAAAAAACCCGGACCCGGGTGATGGCTGTTGCCACTCCCAAGCCCGAGTTCCCAATTATCCCCTAAACACAAAACTTTTAAACAGTTGCTTGTCTGTTTTACGACCTTTTCAAGCTATCCTCAAGTATTATCGACTTTGGAAATAGTATGTTATTTTCAAGATGGATATGTAGATGCAGGTCATTTTCGAATTCCTGAATCAATCCAAATGTTACCCTATATGTGTTGCAAGCGTCTGCCGGTGGAGTGTAGCCATTGGTTAGTTCGGCTATTTCGCGGAATCGCTCTCCTTCGTTTTCGTGCTCTGCCATCATAGCTTTAATGGGGTTTTCTACAGTTCCGAAAGGTGAAGACACCTCTGCGCCTGTATGTTCGGCATTAACCATTTTGCGAATGAATGGGAAAAGGATTAGCTCTTCTTTCTTCATATGTGCAGTTAATTCGCCGGCCGACTCTTTGAAAAGTCTCTCAACCTCAGTAAGTTCGGGGTGGTTGTCGCCATGTACGCGCACCACTTTTTCGAGGAACGGCAATATCTCGGGTATTTTTGCTTCCACGTAACGGTGGTGTTTTTTCTCGATATAGTCGGCAAGCAGGTCGAGCGGCCATGAGTTATAATCATTTGTAGCTTGTGCGTTTTGGTTGGCAAGTCTGTTCAGCTCATCAACCATTTTATCGGCATCCAGTTTTTTCTGAAGGCATGCATTTTCGATTGTTCTGTTGCCATTACAGCAGAAATCGATATTGTTCTTTTTGAAAATTGATGCAGTTCTATAATCTTTGGCTACCAATTCTCCGATAATTGTCTCTTTAGTGATACTCATCTCTTAATTATTAATGGTGTTAATTCTTCTCTGCAACAATAGATATCGCATTTATATATTGCTGATGTCTCCTGAATACCTTACGCATCTCAGCAATTCGTTTTCGCGCTTCGGGATGCGTGAGTATGTTCCACCCAATCTTCACTGAGCGGGCAAGTCCTTCATCTTCGATGATTCTTTGTGGCTCAAGCAGATACATGTGGTTTGTGTATACCTTCTTTACAGTAAAACCCTCTTTCTCCAAAATTGTTTTCCACTCTTGCTCAGTTAATGGTCGAGCATTGATTTTTATTGACGAAGCAAGGTCTTTTTTTATTTGATCTTTATTCTCGCCCTCCACATCTCGTAGTCCCAACTCATGAATTCCATACAAGCCACCTTTTTTTAGAATGCGGTATGCCTCTTTAATTATGTCCGATTTGCGTGCATCGGCCTGCATTGTGAGCATTGCCTCCCCAATAACCTTATCGCGCGAATCATTGGGCAATGGCGTTGTGGCTGCATTGGATGTTATGAAGGTAATATTTTCGCCTGTTATGTTTTTGTTAAGAAGCTCTACCGCCTCCGAGTCGGCATCTATACCTGTATATGTTTTGGGATGGCCGTTAAGTATTAATCCTGCCGTGAAGCCCAGTCCGGGAGCAAATTCCACCACTTCATCGGAGTGGTTGAAGTTCATTGCATCCACCAGTTTTATAGTTAATTCGCTTCCACCCGGGCGCAGAACTTTTTTGCCCATGCGGGCCAAAATCCAGTGACCCGGAGCGGTTTTAAAATCATTTACTTTCATTGCTTTACTTTTTTGAACTGTGATATTCCATAGTAAAACAGGCATGCGATTTTTACGAACTCAACAATTACATATTGAATGTGTATTGATGACGATGTAACTGCGATATTTTCCATATAATCATGTGCCCTTATGCTGAGTGCTGGCAATAGCCAAACCGTTTGGTGTATTAGTATCAGGACTGGGATAAAGAAGGGGAGGTTTTTCCTTGATATAAGGCTCTCCTTTGATAAAACCAAGGATGTAGCCACTATTATTGCTAGTGTCCATTCCACTTTATTTAACGCCCCAAAAACCATTACGCCTATTCCAAGCCCTAATGGCAGTGTAACTCCCGGTGCTCTGAATTTTATCCAGGCCTCCATAAAGCTTATTGCACACACAAAACCTATCCAAAGGAAGGTTGTGACTTCAATTACCGGACTTTTTACGGTTTGTATCACCGGACCTTTATATGTCTTTTCTGTAATCATCTCGAACTATTTTTATGATGATTTTATATTTAAGACAATTTTGTCCGAAATAAGTTCAAAAAATTTATCGAAATAGTACAGTTTTTCCGTTTTTTAATCCTAAAGCCAGTTCATAGAGGGTAGTTTGGGTAAGCATATCCTTTATTTGTCGGCGCACAAATACAAACTTTTCGTGCATGGGGCAGGGAAATTCATGGCTACATTCGCTAAGGCCGAGTCCGCAACCATTATATATTGCATCGCCATCAATGGCACTCACAATATCGCTCATTTTTACGTTGTGCATCTGCTCGGTGTTAACATCAAATCCGCCATTGGGGCCTGTGTATGAGTTAATTATGTTGTTGCGGGTGAGTAGTCCAAGTACTTTGGCAGTAAAAGCTTCTGGAGTTCCCGTATTTTTGGAAATCTCACCAATCTTTGGGCGGCGGCCGTCCATCGATTGGGTAGTTATATATATTACAGCTTTTATGCCGTGTTCGCAGGTTTTTGAAAACATAACTCCGGTTTTGGGTAATAGTAAATTTACATATAAATAGTATTGAAAACAAAACCCCGCAGTGTTTTAATCTGCGGGGTTGTCAATGTTATTTTTGTTGTTATAGCTCCAGCGTCATTTGGCCGTCACCCTCCGGTTCGTCGTCGCTATCGCTATCGTCTTCATTATCAGTCTCTTGTTCCTCTATACGCACGGTTGGTATTAGTGGCTCAAGCTCTGTAATTTTTGCCACTTGATAGGTTGTCAGTCTTTTACCTTTAGCTTTCAATCCTTTTTCGGCAATAAATTCGGCAACATCGGTCTCCTCTTTAGGTCGTGTTTTGTCGTTTCCGCCATAAGTGGTTTCGATTCGCGGATGGTCTTCATCAGAAACCAGAACGAGGTATGATTTAGGATGCTCACTGATAAATGAAGTTGGCTTTGTGGTAGCATCCATTTTAAATCGTTTCACATAGAATGAGCCTTGCTCGGCATCAAAATATACTGCACTCCAAAGTTTGTGAGGCATATATTTCTCCAGTTTCATCATCTCATCGCCGAAGTGCATCGAGAGGTCGAAACCACAGGTGTAGTATTCGCCGGTTTTATTTATCACCAAAATCTGGTCACTACCCTGGAACTCACCCAGATATTGGCCTCGTCCGTCGGCATTTAGTCGTGCCGTTTCGGGTTCAAACCATATTTTGCGACCACCCAGAGTACTTTCGCCCCGTTTTTTCAGTGTTATTTTATGGAGCTCATTTTTAGTAAGTATGTTACCCATCGATGCACGGCCTTTTATTGCCAGTTCGGCCATATCGTAATCGAATACCACATTCCGGATGCGTGGTTTTGGTTTCAGCATCACTTTTAGCACTTCAGCCTCGCCGTTGGGGTTGGCACTGAAGTATATAACCTCTGAGTGTGGTTTGCCTTGGGTAACATCATATTCCCTATCTCGCGTAATACCCGTAACTGCAAATCGTTTAACATAAATTGAGCCATTTTTGCCGTCGCGGTACACTGCATTATATATAGTTCGCTTATCATTACGGCGGAACACAGCTATGTGGATTATGTTTTTTCCAACGAAAGCTTTTTCGGTGATTTTGGTGATTACGTATCGGCCGTCTTTATAGAATATTATGATGTCGTCGATATCGGAACAGTCGCATATGTATTCATCTTTCTTCAGTCCGTAACCTACGAATCCATCTTCACGATTGATATATAACTTTTCGTTTTTAACTACCACTTTGGAGGCCTCAATATTCTCAAACGACCTAATTTCGGTCATTCGCGGATAATCTTTACCGTATGTTTTCTTGATGCGTTTGAAATAGTCGATTGCGTAGGTGATGAGGTTTGCCAGATTATAATCTACTTTATCCATCTCCTCTTCCAGACCTCGGATATATTCATCGGCCTTGTTGGCATCGAACTTAGATATGCGCTTAATTTTTATCTCGGTAAGTCTTGCTATATCATCGGTGGTAACTTCGCGTCTTAGAAGCGGTTTGAAGGGCTCTAATCCTTCATCAATAAATGATATTATTTGCTCCCATGTTTCTGCATCTTCTATACGGAGATAAATTTTATTTTCAATAAATATTTTCTCCAATGATGAGAAGTGCCATGCTTCATTGAGTTCATGTCTTCTTATTTCGAGCTCAAGTTTTAGAAGGCTTACGGTGTGGTCGGTATTTGACCTTAAAATGTGCGACACACCCAGAAAGTGTGGCTTATTATTGTCGATTATACAGCTGTTGGGCGATATAGAGAGCTCGCACTCGGTGAATGCATACAGTGCATCGATGGTTTTATCGGGTGATGCACCTGCTGGCAAGTGCACTAAAATCTCCACATTTTCGGCTGTGTTATCATCAATCTTCCTGATTTTTATTTTACCCCGCTCATTGGCTTTCAGTATTGTCTCAATAAGTGTCGATGTGGTTTTGCCAAATGGTATCTCGGTAATTGCCAGTGTCTTAGAGTCGAGTTTCGATATCTTTGCACGCACCTTTACTGCACCACCTCTAAGTCCGTCGTTATAGCGACTCACATCCATTGCGCCTCCTGTGGGGAAGTCGGGATAAATCTCGAACGGCTCCTCTTTAAGGTATGATATTGATGCGTCAATCAGCTCATTGAAGTTGTGGGGCAATATTTTTGATGCCAAACCTACTGCAATACCTTCAACTCCCTGTGCCAGCAATAGCGGGAACTTCACCGGGAGTGTTACCGGCTCGTTGTTACGTCCGTCATACGACTGTTTCCAAAGTGTTGTTTTCGGGTTAAACACCACATCGAGGGCAAACTTTGTGAGTCGTGCCTCAATATAACGGGATGCTGCAGCACCATCACCGGTGAGTATGTTACCCCAGTTTCCCTGGGTATCAATTAGCATATTTTTTTGACCCAGCTGCACCAGCGCATCACCTATTGATGTATCACCGTGGGGGTGAAACTGCATGGTGAAACCGATAATATTTGCAACCTTATTGTAACGCCCATCCTCCATGCGGTTCATGGCGTGCAGTATGCGCCGTTGCACAGGTTTAAGGCCGTCGTTGATGTGCGGCACCGCCCGTTCAAGGATTACATATGATGCATAATCGAGAAACCACTGTTTGTACATTCCCTGGAGAGGGCTCACCTTGGCACCCTCAGCCTCCCAGGCAGGTCTATTGGTAGAATCTGAGCCTGTGTTTTCGGCTCCGCCCTGCTCTTCTGTATATTCGTCGTTGATACTATCGTCGAAGCTCATTTGAATACTATTTGCTTGTTTCGTTAACTAAATCCTCTTCAACCACCAGGTTGTCGATAATGAAATTCTGTCTCGAAGGGGTGTTTTTGCCCATATAGAAATCGAGAAGTTCTTTAACGGCATCTTCGCGTTTCATTCTCACCGGGTCGAGGCGCATATCCCTGCCAATGAAGTGTTTAAACTCATCGGGCGATATCTCTCCCAAACCTTTAAATCGTGTGATTTCGGGTTTTGGCCCCAGCTTCTTAATTGCTTTCTCACGCTCTTCATCAGAGTAGCAATAGATGGTTTGCTTTTTATTTCTAACCCTGAAAAGTGGCGTTTGAAGAATAAAGAGGTGTCCGTTTTTAATCAATTCAGGAAAAAATTGAAGAAAAAACGTAATCAGCAGCAGTCGAATGTGCATTCCGTCCACGTCGGCATCGGTAGCGATAATAACATGGTTGTAACGCAATCCTTCTATTCCCTCTTCAATATCAAGTGCTGCCTGAAGTAGGTTAAACTCCTCATTTTCATACACTATCTTACGTGTTAATCCGTAGGTATTGAGCGGTTTACCCTTGAGGCTGAACACTGCCTGCGAACTAACGTCGCGTGCTTTGGTGATGGATCCTGATGCCGAGTCCCCCTCGGTGATGAATAGTGAGCTATCTATCTTTTTATCATCTTTAGAGGTGTAGTGAATACGGCAATCGCGCAGCTTTTTATTGTGCAGGTTGGCTTTCTTGGCCCGTTCGCGTGCAAGCTTCTGAATGCCTGATATTGCTTTGCGCTCTTTCTCCGATTCAATAATTTTTTTGTTCAGTATATCAGCAACTTCCAGATTTTTGTGTAGGAAATTATCCAGTTTTTCCTTCAGAAAATCCATTACGTAGTTGCGCACCGACACGCTACCTGTAGGCGACATGTCTTTGGAACCTAGTTTGGTTTTTGTTTGCGACTCAAACACAGGCTCCTGAATTTTGATGCTTACCGCTGCAATAATACCGCTTCTGATGTCATTTACATCATAGCTTTTATTGTAAAACTCCCTGATGGTTTTAACTATTGCCTCCTTAAATGCGATGAGGTGGGTTCCGCCTTGGGTTGTGTGCTGGCCATTTACGAAAGTGTAGTACTCCTCGCCATAATGATTTCCGTGGGTCATTGCAATTTCGAGGTCATCATCTTTAAGGTGGATGATGGGGTAAAGGCCCGGCTCAGTCATATTTTCATCCAGCAGGTCGATTAGTCCGTTTTTGCTCTGAAAAACCTTGCCGTTGAAATGTATGGTTAATCCGGTGTTGAGGTAAGTATAGTTTTTCAGCATCGTTTCGATATAATCTTCACGATACTGATAATTTTCAAAAATGGAATTGTCGGGATAGAAGCTTACCTTGGTTCCGTTGGGCTCATTGGTTGGTACAATCTCGGCCTCTTCTACAACAAGTCCTTTGCTGAATTCCACATTTTTACACTGCCCTTCACGGAATGCCTGCACCACAAACTTTGTTGATAGTGCGTTAACTGCCTTAATACCAACGCCATTAAGACCTACCGACTTCTTAAATACCTTATCGTCATACTTTGCTCCAGTATTCATCTTCGATGCCACGTCAACCACTTTCCCCAGTGGTATTCCCCGCCCGAAGTCACGTATGGTAACTGCTCCTTCCTCAACAGTTATCTGTACTTTTTTTCCGAAACCCATCATATACTCGTCGATGGCATTATCCATCACCTCTTTCAAGAGCACATATATACCGTCGTCGGGATAGGAGCCGTCGCCCAGCTTACCAATGTACATTCCCGGCCGTTTACGTATATGCTCTTGCCAATCGAGGGTGCGGATGGCATCTTCCGAATAATTTTCGGGTGATAATTGTTCCTGACTCATATGTTGTTTATGCTTTTTGTTTAGGAATTGGTCGTTTCAGACTGGTGCAAATATAATAAAACGAATGGATGTTCAAACAAAATTGTTTCAACACTTTTAAACCGTTTTCATACTGTTAAACAAGTGGGCTTTTGTGGTAATTTAAGAGTAAAAGGTATTAATTTAATGTTATTTTCCACATCTATTTTAATTCTAAACGGTTAT
Organism: uncultured Marinilabiliaceae bacterium; assembly: GCA_964635545.1. GTDB lineage: Bacteria > Bacteroidota > Bacteroidia > Bacteroidales > Marinilabiliaceae > JAGPIS01. The sequence goes on along the minus strand of CAZWOA010000007.1, from coordinate 5,828 downwards.
ATAGTTTTATCTTTGCACCAGGTTTTCAACTTTTGCATTATGGATAATAAAATTTCGATTTCAAAGATCGGTTTACTTTTAAAACCTCTCTTCTCATATTTTGGTGTTGTAGCTCTTTTCTGGATTTTAACATTTCAGGTTTTCAGAATCGTATTTCTTGCCATCAACTGGATGAAATCGGCAGAGGTGCCACTGGGTGAGTTGCTCAAATCGTTTATTTATGGGCTTCGTTTTGATGCCAGTATAACCGGTTATATCCTGATGCTTCACGCTGTGGTTTTCGGTTTGGGACTTTGGCTTGTGCCGGCAAAATGGCTTTACCGCACAATGAATATCATCAATAAAATATTGATAGTTCCTATAGTTATATTTCTGATAATCAATGGATTCATCTATTCTTTCTGGGGGGTTCATGTTGATGCCTCTGCGCTTCATTTTCTTGAGTCGCCCACTTTGGTAATTGCTTCACTTACATGGGTTGAAAAAATTGCGCTTCCACTAATACTAATTGTAGTGTGCTGGGGTGTGATTTATATTTATGGCAGAATATCGAAAGCTGTTATTGACGAGTATAAGTTTAAAGTTACACTGCCTGCAGGTATTTTAAGGTCATTTCTGATATTGCTGATGGGCGGTGTTATGATTATTCCTGTGAGAGGAGGTACCGGCATAGCTCCGCTAAATACGGGAATGTCGTTTTTTAGCACGCATCTCTTTGCCAATCACGTGGCACTAAATCCGGTATGGAATTTTTTATATTCGCTGAAACGGTTAAAAGCTACCACTGCGACCTATAAATTTATGGACGATAAGCAAGCCGAATCAATTTTTGATGAGTTGATGGAGCAGAGCGGTGAATATCCTAAAGTGCTCAATACCAATCGTCCCAATATAATTTTGATAATGCTAGAGAGTTTCTCTTCGCATGCCATTGAAATATTGGGAGGTGAAAATGCCACTCCGGTTATTAAATCGCTTCAGAAAGAGAGTATATTTTTCACAAATATGATGGCTGCCAGCGACCGGTCAGGCAAAGGAATGGTATCGGTGATATGTGGTTACCCCGTTTTGCCGGCTTTCAGCATCATCAATTATCCGCAGAAGACTCAGTCTCTGTCATTCATTCCGCAAGAGCTGCGTAAAAACGGATATGCCGATCAGGCGTTCCTTTATGGCGGCGACTTAGGCTTTAATAACTTCAACTCACTGGTAACGATGGCAGGTTTCAACCGCATTATCACCGAGAATGATTTTGACGCATCAATGATGAGTGATAAATGGGGAGCGCATGATGGGTTTGTTTTCGACAGATTGCTTGCCACCATTGAAGAGCAAAAAGAGCCGTTCTTCAATATGTTTTTTACCCTTAGCAGTCATGAACCGTTTACTGTTCCTATGGAGAAACAACTTGAGGATGTGTATCTTAACTCGGTCTTTTATACCGATAAGTGTTTGGGTGAATTTATCGAGAAAGCAAAACAACAGCCTTGGTGGGATAATACTTTGCTTATACTTATTGCCGATCATGGCCATGCCGGGCCCAAAAAAGTGGGTAACGACAGTAAGGAGCGTTTTCATATTCCTATGGTGTGGACAGGCGGTGCAGTTGCTGTTACCGATTCTATAGTTGAGAAGCAGGCAACACAGATTGACCTTGCATCCACCCTTTTGGCTCAACTTGGTATTGATCATAAAGAGTTTAATTTCAGCAAAAACCTTATGGATAAGGGTAATAGCGGTTTCTCTTTCTACGATTTTTCTGATGGTTTTGGATTTATACGTGGCGACCATTTTCAGGTTTATGATAACCAGGCGCGCCGTTTTATAAAATATGAAGGCGCAACAGTGCCCACAGATACATTGGCCGGAAAGGCTATTTTACAAATGATGTCGAACGATTATCAAAAGAGATAAAATGATAAGGAAGGATATAGAGATTATGGCGCCGGTGGGCTCTTACGAGTCGCTGATGGCTGCTATTCAGGCAGGTGCGAATTCTGTCTATTTTGGAATCGAACAGCTTAATATGAGGGCAAAGTCGTCGAATAACTTTACGTTTGAAGACCTAAAAAAGATTGTTGCCACTTGCAATGAGCATAATATAAAAACCTATCTTACTGTAAATACGGTTATTTACGATAAGGAATTGGAACTTATGCGTCAGGTTATTGATGCGGCCAAAGCTAATGGAGTAACTGCGATAATAGCATCCGACCAGGCAGCTATTGCCTATGCACGCTCCAAGGATGTGGAGGTACACATATCTACCCAGGTTAATATTTCAAATATAGAGACCGTGCGTTTTTACAGTCTCTTTGCCGATGTAGTTGTGCTTGCACGCGAGTTGAATATGGATCAGGTGAAGGCTATTTATGAGGCTATCGTGCGTGAGAATATTAAAGGCCCGTCAGGTAAATTGCTTGAAATAGAGATGTTTGCACACGGTGCGCTATGCATGGCAGTATCAGGAAAATGTTATCTGAGCCTTCATAGCATGAACTCATCGGCCAATAGAGGCAGCTGTCTTCAAAATTGCCGTCGTAGCTATATCGTAACCGAGAAGGAGACCGGTAACGAACTTGAGATTGATAATGAGTACATTATGTCGCCCAAAGATTTGAAAACCATCCACTTTATGGATCGTATGATAGATTCGGGTGTGCGGGTGTTCAAAATTGAGGGGCGTGCCCGCTCGGC
>CAZWOA010000007.1:0-3031 GCA_964635545.1 uncultured Marinilabiliaceae bacterium | reverse complement strand
TTTCTTATGGAGACGCAAGAAATTGGTGTTGGCGATAAAGTGATGATTATTGGTCCAACCACCGGCGTGCATGAGTTTGAGATTGAAGAGATAAGAGTTGACCTGAAAGAGGTAAACAAAACCGTGAAGGGCGAAAAATTCTCAATGCCAGTTCCCGAGCGTGTGCGAAGGTCTGATAAATTGTATAAAATTGTGGATTCACGTAAGGTGAAGGACAATCAGAATAATTGATATTTTACTGAAATTAAGCCTTAAATCTGCATTATTTTGATTATAATACAGGTTTAAGGCTATTTATTATTATGAAACATCTGTTTAATATCTCGAAAATGGGCTCGGAGCTCAATAATGGCGTTGTCGATTATTTTATGATGGTTTATAATGACCGTATTAAGATGAATGACCTGCTTGGCAGTAGAGTTAAATTTACCTTCACCGGTGAGATTAACTGCCAATCGTGCGGTGCGCTCACCCGTAAATCATTCATGCAGGGATATTGCTACAACTGCTACCTTACAGCACCCGAGACAGAGGAGTGTGTGCTAAATCCCGAGAAATGCAAGGCGCATCTTGGTGTGGCGCGCGATATTGAATATAGTAAAACTCATTGCCTCATTCCGCACTACGTATATCTTTCACTCACTTCGGATGTAAAAGTTGGCGTAACCCGCAACACTCAGATTCCCACCCGGTGGATTGACCAGGGTGCTACGCAAGCTATAATTGTTGCCCAAACGCCCAACAGATATATTGCCGGCCTTATGGAAGTGTTTCTGAAACAGTATTATAACGACAAAACATTCTGGAGCAAAATGCTTACTACCGATGGAGTTTCGGAGGCCGACCTGTTGAAGGAGAAGGAGCGTGTTTCAGGATTACTGCCTTTGGCAATGAGGTCGCTTATTACTTCCGATAATGAGATTACAAATATCGATTACCCAATAATCTCAATGCCCGAAAAGCCTAAAAGTGTTGATTTAATGAAAATTGCCGAGGTGGAGGGTGTGTTGCAAGGCATTAAAGGTCAGTATCTTATGCTTGATGACAATGCATTTAACGTGCGCAGGCACTCCGGCTTTAAATTAACCATGGAGTATTGATTACATAAGCACTATTTCGTCGATATATATAGAGCCGGTGTATTGTTTTCCAAGCGATATATTAAGTTCAAGTTGCTTTGTTTTGGCATCCACATCCATAACTACCCACCCTTCAATGCCGCACATCGACAGGTTGCCACCCAGAAGTTGGGGCGTGAGAGTTTTATTAAATGATTTACCGCCTTCTGCTGCATATTTAATGCCTACATCCGGAATCTCTTGTTTGTTTGATGTAGCAAAGGATATGTATATTTTTGATAGTTCTACATTACTATCTATATTCATAGTTACCGATACCTTTTGGTTTGGGTGCAGTTCAAGCCAACTTGGCGCATTTCTCGACTCTTCGCCCTTCATTCTATCGGTGAGAAAACCATAAGTTGTATGCATATCAGAGTTGATTTCAGGGCTATACTTCACTCTTGCCACAGAGTAGTCGGCACGGCTGCTTTTAATAAAATATCGACATATTATAGGGCTAACCGTTCCCTCTTTATTTACTGAACGCATTTTTATTCGGCATGTGGAATCTAACTTTATTGGCGTTTCATAGATATATGAATCCATTGTGGGTGTCGATTCATCAAGAGTATATACTATTCTGCGGGCTCCCGATAGGTTTATTAGCATCGACTCATTAAATACCATTTGCCTATCGGTGAAGTTGGGCATTGGTTGTTCCAGTGGATAAGGAGTACTCTGAGTTCGTGCATCACGGAAATTCTTATTGAATGATACCGTATAGGTTGATAATGTATAGTTCTTTCTCTTTATCTCTTGTTGCCCTGTGCTGGCCGATAAAAATCCGTTTACAAAAAGACATTGAGTGCGATTGCTATTCCCCTCATTTTCAGCAAGTCCGAATACACCATCCAGTTTTACCAGATTCGACCAATTGCCTGTAAGCAGGTTTGCACTTTCGGTGTTTGTGTTAAAATTACCTGCTAGCACAACCGGTAAATCATCGGTATATGACTTTATTATTTTGTGTATGTTGTAGATACTCTCATTGGTGTGCGGAGTTGTTGTTTGAGTATTGATAACGAAAAGTGTTAACCCAGCCCTATTAACTCGTAATTTTAATGCCATTAAAGAGCCATTTCCTGCCTCTAACGGTATGTTTGATGTGTTGAGGGTAAGATTTATTTGAGTCTGTATGGTATATTGTTTTTTGTTTACGCCTATATACATTGCAACCGACTCACCGGCCTCTGTGCTTTTAAAGAATGAATACTCAGGAAGTAGCTTTGCCAATTCACCTATAACCGGTGAAGTTAATGTGTCAAGAAAAATGATATCTATTTTCTCTTGTTTAAGGCTTTTTGATATCTCTGCTATGGCAGAGTAGTCTTCAGTTTGGTATATATCACTCTTGATACATCCGATTTTAATGGTTTTGTTTATGTTGGTGCATGCAACAGAAGTTAATACAATGAGTAGTATGTTGATTATAATGCGCATAAGCCGTTATTTGTCTATTAAATAAAATTACATCAATAACGTCTTTTATGCCTTGTTAATTACATATATCGTTAGTTTTATTTGACAATGAACTAACTTTAGTTGATTATTTTTCAATTCTAATGGCTGTAACTACACATTCTTCATTGTAGTAAACAATAAGTATATGGTTGTTTTGCTCTTTATGTTCAATAATTGCCGGTAGTTTTTTCCCCTTTATTGGTGTGCCGTTATATATCACTCCGTTTTTATCGGCAATATAAATGTAATTTTCGGCGGTGTCGGTAAATGCTATTATCTCGTTGTTGAGCCTATTCTTTATTAGCGTTGCCTCACCTATTTTTGAGGTTTTTACGTCGTTAGAAAACTCAATTTTGCCATCTTCGTTTACTATCGATAGCTTATCGGCCATCAGTAGTATAAATCTTTTTTGGGTGGGAATGGATATCAGGTGCGAATTGCTGTAATCA
>CAZWOA010000006.1:0-60806 GCA_964635545.1 uncultured Marinilabiliaceae bacterium | reverse complement strand
ACTGCCATTCAAAACGGTTTTCAATTGATTTGGAAATATTTCAGTCAAATACCTATTGCTACGGGCAACGATACTGTTAAAAATAAAATTGCTGACTTGGTGGATAAAGTCATTTCCATCAAAAAGCAAAACCCAACAGCCGACACATCCGACCTTGAAGCCCAAATCGACCAACTCGTTTATCAACTTTACGATTTGACCGAAGAAGAGATTAAAATTGTGGAGGGGAATTGATAGGTACATTGACGAAAAGTTATGGGTTTTCAAACCTGAAATATGCGCTAAAAAACAAAAAAACCTCAAGAACATATTATTATAAATCGTTCTTGAGGCTCTATGATTTATGAAAATCAGGGATTATCAGCCGGCTTTCAGTTTGGCCACATTACCTTTTTCAATTTTTTCTTTAGCGTATTCGATGTCAACCACCAGTTCTTTAACATCTTTGGAGGGTGTTTCAAACATCTTATCCATCATTATTGTTTCGCATATCGACCTTAGTCCGCGTGCTCCCAATTTGAATTCCACAGCCTTATCAACAATGTAATCAAGCACTTCTTCATCAAACTTAAGCTCTATGCCATCTATGCTGAACATCTTTTCATACTGCTTAATAATTGAGTTTTTAGGCTCAGTAAGTATTCTACGCAACACATCTCTATCTAGTGGTTGAAGATATGTAAGCACGGGCATACGGCCAATAAGCTCAGGTATCAATCCAAATGATTTCAAATCCTGTGGCGATACGTATTGAAGCAGGTTCTCCCTATCTATTTTGTCGGCTGCCTTGCTAGCTGCATAACCTACTACCTTAGTATTAAGCCTTTGCGCTATCTTTCTATCAATACCATCGAAAGCACCACCACAAATGAATAGTATGTTCTTGGTATTCACCGGAATCATCTTCTGGTCGGGATGTTTACGGCCGCCTTGTGGTGGCACATTTATAATACTGCCTTCCAGCAACTTAAGAAGCCCTTGCTGAACACCTTCGCCCGACACATCGCGGGTGATGGATGGGTTATCGCCTTTGCGGGCAATCTTATCTATCTCATCAATAAACACAATACCTTTTTCGGCAGCACCCACGTTATAGTCGGCCACCTGAAGCAGGCGGGTAAGGATGCTCTCAATATCTTCGCCCACATAACCTGCTTCGGTAAGTACGGTTGCATCCACAATGGTGAACGGCACATGAAGCAGGCGTGCGATAGTGCGTGCCAGAAGGGTTTTTCCGGTTCCGGTTTCACCCACAAGCACAATGTTCGATTTTTCTATCTCAACATCATCATTCACTTTCTGCATCAACCTTTTATAGTGGTTATACACAGCCACCGACAGATATTTTTTAGCCTCATCCTGTCCAATCACATACTGGTCCAGGAACTGTTTTATCTCAATAGGCTTATGCAATTTCACCCCATCCATATTGAAGTTTACCTTCTTCGAGAATTCCTCATCGAGAATAGAGTGCGCCTGCTCAATACAGCTATCGCATATATGCCCAGAGATACCGGCAATCAGCAGATTAGTCTCTTTACGGGGTCTTCCACAAAACGAACATTTATCCATATATCTGAAAAGATAAAATGCAGAATCCAACCATACGGATGATGATTCGATTCTGCATTCAAAATATTATTGTAACAAATTACTTCTTAATACGGTAAAGTACCTCATCAATCATTCCATACTCTTTAGCCTCTTCAGAGGTCATCCAGTAGTCGCGGTCAGAATCCTTCTCAACCTTCTTATACTGATTACCCGAATGGTCGGCGATGATTGTATAAAGCTCTTTCTTAAGCTTTTGAATTTCACGTGCAGTAATCTCAATATCAGATGCTTGTCCCTGTGCACCTCCCATTGGTTGGTGAATCATCACCCTTGAGTGGCGCAATGCCGAACGTTTGCCTTTGGCACCGGCGGCAAGAAGCACTGCCCCCATCGATGCTGCCATACCTGTGCAGATAGTAGCCACATCGGAACTGATATACTGCATAGTATCGTAAATTCCCAGACCTGCATATACCGAACCTCCGGGAGTATTGAGATAAATTGATATATCGCGACTCGAATCGGCCGACTCAAGATAGAGCAGTTGAGCCTGAATGATATTGGCAACATAATCATCGATGGGTAAACCCAGGAAGATGATACGGTCCATCATCAATCGCGAAAACACATCCATACTGGCAATATTCAACTGACGCTCCTCAATTATTGTGGGCGAAATATAGTTATTGGTTATAGATGTATATTTATCAAGCACCAGGCTGTTAATGCCTAAATGTTTGGTTGCATACTTATGGAAATCCTTATGGTCAATCATAATTCTCTAACTTTAAAATAATTTGCAGCCTCTAATTTAGCTATTTTGCCTGATAAAACTGCTATTATTCCTCAAACAATTTATTAAAGTCGGCACGGCTTATCTCCTGCTCTTTAAGTTTCACAGCCGATTTGATGAAGTTAACTGCCACATCAGTAGCTGCTCCTTCTACAAACTGCTCGCGCTGCTGCTCATTGTTAAGCATATCGGTAGCATAACCGTCAATATGCTCATCAGGAATATTGGTAAGGCCATACTGGGCAAACTGCATACGTGCCGATTTGCGTGCATAATTAAGCACCGCCTCATTATCAACCTTAAGGTCGTTGGCTTTAATGATGCTGTTTTTAATCATCTGCCATTTCAAATCCTCGATAAATCGTGGCATTTCGGTTTCAACCTGCTCAACGGTAATGTTCTTATCGCTCTGCACTGCAAGCATCCAGCGTTTTAGGAAAGCTTCGGGAAGCTCTACATTCACCTGCTCGCCAATTGCTTTACGCACATCAAGAAGGAAACGGTAATCAGACTCATATACTGATGATGAAGCAAGATTCTCTTTCACTTTTGCTTTCAGCTCATCCTCATTGTTAACAACGCCTTCGCCAAATAGCTTGTTGAAAATATCCTGATTAAGTTCAGCATCTTTAAACTCGGTAATCTCATTTACAGTAAATCCGAAGTTACCTTTAACATCAGCCACCTGCTCTTTTGTTATTTTCAGCAGATAGGTAAGCTCTGTATCGTTGGGGAATGCCACTTTAGGGTCGAAAATTACTGTATCGCCCACTTTAGCACCTGTAAGTTTTGCTTTTTCGGCATCATCTTTAATGATTGCAAGCGACATAACGGTAGAATCATTTACGATACCGCCCTCAAGAGGTTCGTTTTTATCGTTAAGTTGAGCAAGCACGCCTTTCACCATCGATTTTTCACCAACCACATCCACATTTTGGTTTTCGCCAAAGCGTGAAGTCATGGTTTTAATCTGCCCGTCAATCATATCATCGGTAATGGCAACATTATAGTAAGGCACCTCTTTAATTTTTGCAAGGTCAACCGATACTTCGGGAGCAACTGCTATATCGAAAAGAAACTCAAGGGCCTCATCATTGTCAAAATCGATGGTTTTTTGATTTTCAGAAGGAAGTGGCTCGCCCAGGATATTAAGATTATTATCCTTGATGTAGTTAAAAAGATTTTGGCTCACAAGTTTGTTAACCTCATCAACCAACACCGCATTACCATACATCTTCTTAATCATACCGGCAGGCACATGTCCTTGACGGAAACCGGGGATATTAACCTTTTTGCGGTAGCTTTTCAGCACATCTTCTACATTTTTTTCGTAGTCCGACTTATCAATGGTTATTTTGATTACGGCATTTAAAGCATCAATGTTTTCCTTCGAAATATTCATATTGATTCGATAATTAAATATGGTATAACCTTCTACAACAAATGGTGCTAATGAATAGCACCGCATTAAATCAAGCGACAATTACTTGCCAATATCACATTTAAAAAAAACCGCCTTCTGCTTTCGCATGGGGCGGTTTTTTCTCTATTTGTGCGGATGAAGGGACTCGAACCCCCACGCCTCTCGGCACTAGATCCTAAGTCTAGCGCGGCTACCAATTACGCCACATCCGCGTTTCCTTATTTGCGATGCAAAGATAAGTTATTTTTATTTTTATCTCCAAATAAAAAATCAGAAAAATTGAAAATATTTTTCAAGGCTCAAATGTCCTACGCCTCAACTCGAAGTCATCACCAAGGTAAAGTCGCTTAACATCAGGGTCTAACGCCAACTCTTCCGACGAACCGGCCTTTAATATATCACCCGAAAAAAGCAGGTATGCACGGTCGCAAATTGCCAATGTCTCGTGCACGTTGTGGTCGGTAATGAGGATTCCGATGTTCTTAAACTTCAGTTTTGCCACTATTTCCTGGATATCGCGCACTGCTATGGGGTCAACTCCGGCAAAAGGCTCATCCAGCAAAATAAATTTAGGATTGATGGCCAGGGCACGCGCAATCTCGGTACGCCTACGCTCACCTCCCGAAAGCTGAATGCCCAAACTCTTTCGTATATGAGTAAGGCTGAACTCATTGAGCAACTCTTCGAGCCTGTGGGCCTGATAATCCTTTGGGAAATCGGTCATTTGCAGCACCGACCGTATATTATCCTCAACACTCATTTTACGAAACACCGATGCCTCCTGGGCCAGATAACCCACACCACGCTGGGCACGCTTATATACCGGGAAATCGGTAATCTCCTCATCATTGAGCAGGATACGGCCTTCATTGGGCTTAATAAGGCCTACCATCATATAGAAAGTGGTGGTTTTTCCGGCTCCATTGGGTCCCAGCAGACCCACTATTTCGCCCTGTTCCACCTTCACCGACACACCTTTAACCACTGTGCGCTGTCCATATTTCTTTATCAACGTATCGGTATGAAGCACCAATCCTTCTTCTTTACTCATTTTGATTCTTTTAAGTGTGAGATTGCTTTTCTCTCTCAATATTTTTGGCCATTTTGATGCTCACCTCATATAAAAGGAGTAGCGGAATGGCCACCATTATCTGACTCACCACATCGGGCGGAGTAATAATTGCTGCAAAAATAACGATAATTACAATGGAATGGCGACGATATGTGATTAAAAATGACGACGACACCAACCCAACCTTCGACAGGAAGTATATAAACACCGGTAATTCGAACACTGCACCACCGGCAAGCAGTATCGACGTAACCGTAGATATGTAAGAATTGAGGTTAACCACATTCTCCACCTGATCGCTCACTTTATAGGTACCCAAAAAATCGATGGAGAGAGGCACTATTAAATAGTAGGCAAACAGTATGCCGACAATAAAGAGCAACGACACCGCCCAAATGGCCCCCTTAGCACTTTTAATCTCGTTGGGATAGAGCCCCGGCTTTACAAAACGCCAAAATTCCCAGAAAAGATAAGGAAAACCTACTATGCACCCCATAATGAACGACACCGTAACGTGAGTGGTGAATTGCCCCACCATAGCTATATTCTGCAACTTGAGCGGAGTCTTATTTATCTGTAACACAGGCATATTAAGTTTATCGGCAAGAAACCAAAACATACGGTTGCTGGGAAATTCAGGTTTTGAAGGTGCCAATATAAGATAGTCAAACACAAAATCTTTTAACAAAAAAAATACCACAGCCAAAACCATAATTACGGCGAGCGAACGCATAATGTGCCACCTCAGAGCCTCAAGATGCTCAAGGAAAGTCATTTCATTTTGGCCATTATCCATATAAAGACTATAAAAATTAAGTGTAATTCTACAAAATAAATATAAGGTTTGCACCATCTGCGAAGTTAATATCCACAAATCATAATACAAACAACTTGTTTATGAATGATATATTTTGTAATTTCATTTGAATTTTAAAAATAAGCTGTAAATCATCCTTTACTGATATACAAGATAAAAAGGATTTAATGTAACAATTTTCTCAATTATCAGTATAAGATGTCACAGCGCACTAAAGTTGAAAAAACTAACAACAGTATGGTTAATAATTACTAAAACAGATATGTAAATTATCAGCACGTGAATATTTTTTCAACAAAAATTCTGACAGATAGATTAAATTTGTCAATTAATAAGGGAAACAACAGTAAATTATCAATGATGATTTACAGCTAAAGAATATTATTGCAATCACTAACTATGGTAAAGCAGGTTGAGTTAAATGCCCATCTTAAGAAGCATTTTGGATTTGACTCTTTTAAGGGTAATCAGGAAGAAATCATTAATAATCTATTAAATGGTAATGACACCTTTGTGCTCATGCCTACGGGCGGAGGCAAATCGTTATGTTACCAGCTTCCGGCACTTATAAGTGAAGGAACCGCCATCATTATATCGCCACTCATAGCATTAATGAAGAATCAGGTGGATGCCATGCGGGCATTCAGCGAAGATGACGGTGTGGCGCATTTCCTCAATTCGTCGCTAACCAAAGGTGCTATTACACTGGTAAAGGAAGATGTGCTGGCCGGGAAAACAAAATTGCTGTATGTGGCACCCGAGTCGCTCACCAAGGAGGAGAATATCGCATTTCTGAAACAGGTGAACATATCGTTCTATGCTGTGGATGAGGCACACTGTATATCGGAGTGGGGGCATGACTTCCGCCCTGAATACAGACGCATACGCCCCATTATCAACGAGATAGGCCACGCACCGCTAATTGCACTTACCGCAACTGCTACGCCCAAAGTGCAGCACGACATACAGAAAAACCTCGGGATGCTGGATGCCACAGTTTTCAAATCGTCGTTCAACCGCCCCAACCTATACTATGATGTGCGCCCCAAAGTGGATGCATCAAAAGAGATAATAAAAATACTGAAAGCCAATGTAGGCAAATCGGGAATTATATATTGCCTGAGTCGCAAGAAAGTGGAGGAACTCGCCGAACTGCTTGTGGTTAACGGCATTAAAGCACTACCATATCACGCCGGACTAGATGCTAACACAAGGGCCGAGAATCAGGATAAATTCCTAATGGAGGATGTTGACGTGATTGTGGCAACCATAGCCTTCGGGATGGGGATTGACAAGCCCGACGTGAGGCTGGTAATTCACTACGACATACCCAAAAGCCTGGAGGGATATTACCAGGAGACCGGCCGTGCAGGACGCGACGGTGGCGAAGGACACTGTATAACTTTCTATAGCTATAAAGATATTCAGAAACTGGAGAAATTCATGCAGGGCAAACCATTGGCCGAGCAAGAGATTGGTAAACAGCTGATACTGGAGACTATAGCCTATGCCGAAACCGCAGTGTGCCGCCGCAAAATACTACTCAACTATTTTGGTGAGAAGTATGATGTGGAGAACTGCGAGACTTGCGACAACTGTGCCAATCCAAAAGAGCAGTTTGAAGGCCAAAATAACGTACTTATGTTGCTGCAGGTGGTGCGCGAACTAAAGGAGAAATTTAAAGCCGACCATATAATAAATTTCCTAACAGGTAAGGCAAGTACCACCATAAAATCGTACAAGCAGAACGAACTTGAACTATTTGGCTGTGGTGATGAGCACGACGATAAATATTGGCAGGCAGTGATACGCCAGTCGCTGGTTGCAGGATTTTTACTGAAGGATATCGAGAATTACGGATTGCTTAAACTGGGCGAGAATGCCGAAAGTTTTGAGAAAAATCCACACTCCATAATGTTTACACGCGACCACGACTATGAAACTGTGGATGATGAGGCGGCAGGTGCCACAACTGCGGCGTTAGACCCTGCACTATTTAATATGTTGAAGGACATGCGCAAAAAAGTAGCACATAAACTTCAACTGCCACCATTTGTGATTTTCCAAGACCCATCGCTTGAGGCTATGGCAACCTACTACCCGGTTACTCTTGATGAGCTTCAAAACATACCTGGCGTAGGTGCAGGGAAAGCATCGAGATACGGCAAGGAGTTTGCAGCCCTCATATGTAAATATGTGGAAGAGAACGAGATAGACCGCCCCATGGATATGGTGGTAAAAACTGTGGCCAATAAATCGAAAAATAAAATATCGATAATCCAGGCTATCGACCGCAAAGTACCGCTCGAAGATATTGCCGAATCGAAAGGGCTAACCATGCAAGAGCTTATTAAAGAGCTGGAAGCCATCGTGTACTCGGGCACAAAGGTGAATATTGATTACTGCCTCGAAGAGATGATGGATCCCGACCACTTGGATGATATATTCACATACTTCAAAGAAGAGGCCGAATCGGACGATATAGCATCGGCACTCGATGAACTGGGCGAAGATGAGTACCCCGAAGATGAGATTAGATTGGTGCGCATCAAATTTATTTCAGAAGTAGGAAATTAACGCAACAAAACATATTGATTACTAAACTCCAAAACCATTTTTGGATTGGGGTTTTTTTACATAAAAGTAATAAAACCACAATTATTAAATTGTTCAATTCCTTATTCCTTTTGCCTCAAAACATGCTACTGTCTTGATCAAAAACTATATTGATATAAAACCAAGAATAAAACAGGAAACAATAGAAGATAATAATCATAATTCATAAAAAAACACTATGTTTATGTGCATAGATACGAGTTAGTTAGCGGGCATAATAAAAAAACAACCAACTAAAACTTAATGAAATGACCAAGGAACAATTAAGAGCTGAGTATTTAAGACTTATTAAACTTGAAACGATTAAAGATTGTCTTGATTTATTTGACATATTCTTAGAACATCTATGGAATGTCATGAACAACCACCATGAAGATAAAATCATAGCTATGCGAACAAAGACGCTAAAATTTTAAATCAAATGATGTTTACGAAACTTACTCACTTAAAAAAGTTTTATCCAATGAGCATTAACCCTTCGAAATATTCTTTTGACGAATTTTACCGGCAAAATCGTACAATCCACCGAACAGATAAGCGTGTATCTGCTGCAATCCTTTGGCTGTTCCCACTTCTATACTATCGAGAATATTACCTTCAAAAAGTGTGTATGCCTTCTTCTTGCTCTGCCCGTCAATACTGTTATCGCTATAGAGAAACCAATCAAGGAATTTCATGGCCCTATTATTTGGGAAATGTCTGGCCAATTCGGTAACTCCGTTACTATCTAAAGTATCGGTTAAACGTCTTTTGCCATCGGGAGCAACTAATTTCAACTGGGTAGTGGCACTAACCAGTTGAACATTCTCTTTTTTAAGTTTGGCTTTTAGATATTTCCAATAGTTACGAACCTTTGAGTAGTCGCTCTCCTCATTTAGAACGCCCACAATATCCAACACCGAGAACCACCATTTGGCATTTTCTTCGTCCCAAACTGCGCGAACTTCTCGGTTATCGAAAAAACGGATGGAAATTTTGGTGTTGCTCATAACTTGTCTTTATATCACCAATATACAACAATTTCAGATCATAAAAACAAGAAAAACACACAAACCTTTGGCTGTACATTGTATATATTAAAAAGATGCTTTTAATCGCAACTAAAGGTTTCGATCATTTCCATGCACATGCGCCCGTTGTGATACGGACACTTCCAAAAGCCTGCTTTATCATCTTTCCGATTGATTGTTCCATCCTCTAACCGACTCCAATGCCACTCTCCATTTTCTCTATCAATCAAATTCTCTGTTACATACTCCCACACATCAACTGCTTTCTGTTTATAATTAGCATTTCCCGATAGTTTATAAGCATACATATATCCGACAACAGATTCGGCCTGTACCCACCAGTGGCGATCGCAGTCGGCATGATTGCCGTCTTTCTCATAAATCATACTGCCATCGGGTTGTAAACCTACGGATGCAGCATCAGCTATTTTCAGTGACAACACCTTAATTTCATCCAAAATAGTTTTGTCGCCCAATACCTCAGCAGCTTCGTATAATAACCATGCAGCTTCAATATCGTGTCCGTAAGATATAGCTGTCGATTTTAAATCCCAATATTCGTCAAAGAACAGATTTAGATGATTCGTTTTGTTATCGAGGATACGTCGGGTAAATATTTCTATCAAATCGTGTTGAGCTGCCTTCAACTGGGGATTGTCCCAAATACGGCAAAGATTGGTGTATGGCTCAAGTATATGCAAATGAGTATTCATTGTTTTTTTCTCGTTAGCATCTTTTTCACTCAAGCGCATATCGTCTATCGGTTTCCAGTCGCGGGTATAGGCTTCAAAGTATCCGCCTTGCTGCGCGTCTTTACATTTTTCTATCAGATAAAAAAACTCTTTAGCTAAATTCAGTGCCTTCTCATCGCCTGTTGCTCTATAATATTCCGAGAAACCATAGAGTGCAAAACCTTGCACATAGGTTTGTTTTTTAGTGTTGACGGGGTTGCCTTTATAGTCGAGCTCCCAGAAAACGCCTCCGTGCTCTTTGTCGATAAAGTGGCTTTGTATATAATCTAAAGCACGTTGTGCCATAGTCAGATATTGGGGGTTCTTGAAAAGACGATATGCAGCCGAAAACGTCCATAGTATGCGACAATTCAAAATGGCTCCTTTATTC
The DNA here is from genome assembly GCA_964635545.1 of uncultured Marinilabiliaceae bacterium. Classification (GTDB taxonomy): domain Bacteria; phylum Bacteroidota; class Bacteroidia; order Bacteroidales; family Marinilabiliaceae; genus JAGPIS01. The sequence continues at coordinate 50,399 of CAZWOA010000006.1, read as the reverse complement.
GCCTTTTCGTGCAAGACATTATTCCCGTCTATGCGACCATAAAATCCGCCATGAGCGTTGTCCTGCATCTTGTCTATCCAAAATGGCAATATATTATTTATGAGTTCGTTTTTGAATCCTTCCATTTTATATCTTTTCAAAGCTGTTCTTCTCTCTTCTTATTAAGTTCGCCAGTTATTTCTTCAAGTTTTTTCTCTGTCAGAGGATAAAAGTAAATAAAAATAACTGACAATACAGTACCCACGGCAGGCAGAAAACTGAGAAACATTTTTATTCCATTGATAGTTTCCGCACTTTGCACCTGATTGGCTTGGAATCCGAAATAGCCAAGCAGCCATCCAGTTAAAGCAGTACCGACTGCCCAACCCAGCTTCTGACTCATGGACGATGAGCTGAATATTAGACCGGTTGCCCTATTGCCGGTTTTCAGTTCCGAATAATCGGCACAATCGGCATACATTGACCATAGTAAAGGGAAAATACTTCCGGCGCATATACTTATCAGCACCTGTAAGGTAAAGATCAAAGCCAGACTATCTTTGCCCAACCAATAGAAAATAATGCTGAGTACGGTAGCTATCATCATTGCACCCATGTAGGTGTATTTCTTGCCGATGCGGTTGCTCACCGGTGCAGCAAGGATAACCCCGATTATGTTTGCTGCCTGCCCCAATGCCAAGTACATTCCGCTGAGAACAAAAGGAATATTCAGAAAACTGATGGTGCCAAAGCTCTCTTCATCAATAAAATATTTGAAATAATAGATGGTGGCTCCGTCGCGTATAGAATTGAAAATCAACGCTGAGACTCCGGCACCTAATAATATCCACCAAGGTTTATTTCTCAACAAATCCTGTATGTCGGATTTGAGCGAGGTTTGTTCTTGCTTTAAAGGTCTAACTCTTTCTTTTGTAAAATAAAAGCAGAAAAAGAATAGAATAGCGCAAACTATTGCTATTATTACTACAGCCATCAGCCAGCCATATTGCTGACTCTCAATTGCTTTACTCCCATTACTGAAGTAATTGACCATCGGCATAAATAACAGTAAAGTAACAAAGCTACCTATATAGGCAAAAACCATACGGAAAGTAGAGAGTACATTCCGTTCTTTAGGATTGGGGCTCATCACCCCAAGCAAAGAGGCATAAGGCACATTGATAGCCGAATAAACCATCATCATCAACGAATAGGCCACATAAGCATATACAATTTTACCGGTAGTGCCAAATTCGGGAGTATAGAATGTAAATACCCCAATGACTGCAAAGGGAATAGCCAGAAAAAGGATAAATGGACGAAATTTACCCCATTTAGTCTCTGTACGGTCGGCAATAACACCGATTATAGGGTCGAAAATCGAATCCCATATACGGGTAATGAGGAACATCGTCCCTACAACCTTAGCTTCCATACCGAATATGTCGGTATAGAAGAACATGAGGTACATGCCAAATAATTTCCAGAACATGGACGAGGCGGCATCACCAAATCCATAGCCTATTCTTTCCTTTAGTGTTACTTTATCTGTATTTATCATGGATTATCAGGGATTAGGAGTTACTTAGTCTCCAGATTATTCTTTATGATTTTAGTTAACGTCTGCACCGATGTTGCCGAGCGGTATCCATCCGCAGGGGTATTCAAACAATAATCCAACAGGCGGTCGATTGACGAAACAGCCACGTGCATACGCGTATCGCTCGATGCATAATAGATATACACCGTGCCATCCTCATCGGCTATCCACCCGTTGGTAAACAGCACATTAGACACATCGCCGATACGCTCTTCTCCATCGGGAGCCATCAGATGTCCGGCCGGCTCGGCTATTAACTTATCGGGCTGTTCAAGGTCGGTCAGATACAAATATAGCACATAACGCAATCCGGCAGCACATCCGCGCACACCGTGAGCCAAATGCAACCACCCTTTGGATGTTTTAATGGGATGTGGTCCTTCGCCATTCTTCAGTTCCTTTATAGTATGGTAGTAACGATGATTGATTATTTTTTCTTCATTAACTACCGCATTTGTTATGTCATCAATCAATGCCCAGCCAATACCTCCGCCACTTCCGGTGTCGATGAAACCATCTTGAGGACGAGTGTAGAGAGCATATTTGCCATTTACAAATTCGGGATGCAGCACTACGTTGCGCTGTTGACTTTTTGTTTTAAGGTCGGGAAGACGTTCCCATGTCTTTAAGTCTTTGGTGCGCACGATGCCTGCTGCCGCAACAGCCGACGACAGATCTCCCGCAGGAGCGTTGGGGTCTTTGCGCTCGGAGCAGAATACGCCGTAAATCCATCCATCTTCGTGAGCCGTCAGGCGCATGTCATATACGTTGGTATCGGGATTTTCTGTTTCGGGAAGTGCTATCGGATAGTCCCAGAAGCGGAAGTTATCGATTCCGTTAGGACTTTCGGCTATGGCAAAGAACGATTTACGATCGTTACCTTCGACACGCACTGCAAGCAAATATTTACCCTGCCATTTAATTGCACCGGCATTAAATGTACCATTAATTCCGAAACGCTCCATAAAATAAGGATTGGTTTCGGGCGACAAGTCGTAACGCCAATGTATAGGCGTATGGCTAGCTGTAAGTACAGGATGAATATAGCGTTCGTAAATGCCATTTCCGGGCAATACCGCTTCGTTCTTTCTGCATATTAAATTTTCATACTCTGCCGTAACAGATTGTACGCGTTTGTTAAATAAATCGTTCATTGTTTATATTTTATGTTTATTTGTACATATCAGGCAACTCGCTTTCGAATAATATATCGGGAAGCTCCATAAACTCCTTGAGATTTTTGCCGGCAGGATGTCCAGGATAAGGTGCATAGTAATGTCCCGGAATATCATAAGCATTGCGCCAAACCAATACATAAGCGGGTTTATTCGGGTTCAGAGCCTTATATAAAACTTTGGTAAACCAATCGTGCATAGGTAATTCGATCAACCCTGTTTCACTGAATACATAAGGTTTATCACTTGCTTTAGAATAATCGCTCATTATCTTCATTATTCTCTTTACATGCGAGACAAATTTTTCGGCCTTTGCTTCTCCATCGTGATGATAGAGGTCTAATCCGAGTACATCTACGTAGTTGTCGTTGGGATATCGCTCAAAATAGTCGTTTTTACTTGCCACAAAATCGGGAGAATAAACATATATCAGATTGTTTAACTGTTTTTTATCCCGAAGATATTCAACCGTAAAATGCCATAAAGAAATATATTCATCCTTCGCACATAAATTTTTCCCCCACCAGAACCAGCTACCTGTGTGTTCGTGAAAAGGACGGAATAACAATGGAACTGCTGTTCCATCTTCAGTTTGGACAGACTGAATGAATTGGGCTAAGTTATCTAACCATTGTGTGTATGTTGCATGTTTTTGTCCACCAGGAAGAATAGATTTAACCACTTGTTTTGACGAGACATCCCACGAACTGCCTTGTGTGTAGGGATTTTGCAGATGCCAACTGACGGTATTTATTCCTCCTCGTTGGTATGCTTCGACCATAAGTTGGCGCATTCTGTCGAAAGGTACTTTGTCTAAATTCAGTGAATCGCCTGTCTCGATATGACCCAAATCCCATCCGTACACTGCCGGATAGTCTCCGGTGACTTTTTTAATATCCGACTGGTTTTCCTCGCCAAACCATGCAATACCATAAGCTGTATCGTCCTGATGTCCGAAGAGCGTACTTTTTCCATGTATGCTTTTCAGGTTTTTGTACAGAGCTTTTGTCTCTTCAGTAGCGTTACTATCAACCATGTTTTGAGCCATAACCAATGTGGCGCAAATACCAAGCATGATAGTTAAAAAATATTTTATTTTCATAGTCATCTGATTTCTATCATTTTATATCCTATATACTCACAACCTCCGATGTATGTTGCAGTTACGTTTATCCGATAATCTCCTTCACTTTAACTAAAGCATTGGTATCGTCAAAAACATACCCTTCCTGCATATCTTTAACCGATACCAATGCAAAGCAAAACAGACTTAAACCCAATATTTCACACTTCAAATTCATGAACATTTTTCTACCATTTATTGCTTAGCGCATATCCGCAAGAGATTCTATTTTGAGTTGATTTTGGAAATCGCTTAATGATAAAAGTAGTCAAAAAATATTCTAAAAGTCTAATTATTACTGATTAAAAAAGAGAGCATCTCTTACAAGATGAGGGAGATGCTCTCTTTAAATCTTATTTTTTAGTAAGCCGTATCTAACGGAACACTTGTGAGTACGACATAATCCAGATTAGTTTCGTATTTTCCGGACACATTACCAGTTGAGTAATCGACAGTAAGGGTAAACGGACTAGTTAGACTTAGCTCTGGCTCAGATCCCCAGTTTTCGAGTCCTTTAGGATCTATTTTGTAGGATCTCCACTGCCAGTTTCCGCCTGTCGAAGCAAACATATAGTCATCTTTATATGGGTTATCTCCTTTGAAGTGAAGTCCTAATTTAGTTCCTCCGTCTTGTTCGAATATCATTTGGAAATATCCAGAAGCACCATCATTGCCTGTATTCACCAAGAAATTGACATAAAATGTTTTGTTCAATTCGAACTTGCTACCATCGTTGTCGGCTTTTGTGATAGAGCCTTTATTTCCCCAAGAGGATACATTTCCGTCTTTAACAGTCAGATATTTAAGAGCCTGAGGAATAGCAGTAACACTAGAGCCTCCGTTTTGAGTGGCTGTTCCACCAGCGAATGCAGGCATGGTTTCCATATCGAATATAACCACCGGATTTAATGCTCCATCGGTAATCATTACGTGGTCTATATTCAGTTCAAAAGCTTCGGTGTCGCCGTTACCTACGTTTCCTCCTCTTATGAAAAGAGAGATCTTTTCTATTGTAGATTTTACATTTGCAAATCCCATACCCGATAGACTGTATGATCGCCACTCCCATCCGGCAGTTTGAATGCTATAATTATCGGTATATTCTCCTTCCTGTCCGGTGAAATGTTTGTCTTCGGTGCTTCCGTCAATTGTTAAGGCGGGATTGAAATACCCTTTCTTACCATTTGTATTCACAAGGAAAGTTATGTGAGGATCGGTATAGTTAGAAAGATTGAATCCTGAGCCGTTATTTGTTGTTTCCAGATATTGATACTGACCATTCCATCCATTACCTTGTGCAGCTTTTACCGAATAATAGTTGCCAAAGAATGGAGAAATACCTATCAGATTTTTGCCTGATGTAAACGGCGCACCTGTTCCTGTTACATCGCCTGCCACAATTGTAGGATCTACGGTGTCGAAGTCGAACAACATGATACTTGATGCCGGGATATAGGTATCTTTAGGCTCTACCACATTTATCACCGAAGAGGTCAATACCTGTCCTGTTTTGGTTGTTACCGTAAGAATTCCGCTTGCCGGCAAATTCAGATTGGCAGTAGAATAGGTTGCGATAGTAGACGATGCCGACGATTTTGATAATGTAATCGTTTCAAACTTAACAGTCTGAATCATATCCACATTTTCACCCATAATATTTATCGTCAATCCTCTTTCTATTTCGGTAGGCCATGATGTAATCGTAACATCAAGATATTTAGGCGTAAACTTATCTACAGAGACCGATTCTCTCTTGTATTTATTCGTAATACTTATATTTCCGATATCGGCAGTACGCGAAACTTTAAATACAAGGCTACCTTCCTCCTGGCTTATAATCTGGCAAGTTGAATTGCCAATGGATAGAGATGTCACCATATCAATATTTTCGCCATATAGAGTTACCAGCCCATCTACGAGCTCTGTCTTTGGATTGAAATCTACAATTTCAGAAACCGGTAACTTTATATCATAATCTTTCGAAAAAGAATCTTCCTTACAACTTGTAACCATTGTAGCCAATAAGATTACTCCTCCGAATATAAAACGGTATAATATGTTATTTTTCATATTAGTATATCTATTTTGGATATTTAATAATTAGGATTTTGCTCTATTCCCCAATTCTGAATCTCAGTCAATGGGATCGGTAATAAAGGTATGTATTTACCGTCTTTACCTACTAATGCATGATTTTTGATTCTGTCACCAATACCTACGTGCCTTACCTCATCGTTGTCTCCGTTACCTGCGTTATCAGTATCTTTGGCCTTAGAGACTGCATCGATTAGTTTTCCGGTGCGTATCAAGTCCCACATTCTGTTCGACTCCATAGCCAGTTCTAATCTTCTCTCGTTAATAATTGCATCAAGCAATGTAGCTCCCGAACTTGTTATATTCGGCACATTAGGTGTGCTCGATGGCATTACATAAGAATCTTTACTGCCATCGACATAGCCTTTGCAATAAGAACTGTTGCGGGCTCTTTCGCGTATCATATTAAGATATTGACGTGCCTCACCCTCTTTGCCGGTATAGTAAGATGCTTCGGCATGAATAAGAAGAATATCGGCATAGCGCAGTATTAAGATGTTTTTGTCGGCGGCCTTATCCAGAGTTGGTTTTTCAGGAAGTGCTGCTTTTCGGTTCAAGTAATTACTTCCCTGTTCGGCTCTGTCGAATTTCATCTCCTCACCATAAAGTACTTGTCCGTTGAATCCGATACCATATACGGTACTCGATAAACGTGGATCTGTGGGATCGAAAGCATCAACCAGATTTTGTGTAGGATTGTGGAAACCCCAACCCGCATTGGCACCGGGATTAGACACACGATTGCCTTGATATAGTGAATATGCACTTCCTACCGATCCGGGAGAATCGGCCGCTGTTCCTTCGGTTGTCTGTATCTCAAATATCGATTCGCTTGTATTTTTGTTTTCGCGTTCGAATAGAAGTGCATAATTTGCAACTAAGCTATATTCACCTGAGTTGATAATGCTTGCAGTAAGACTATAAACCTCATCCCATGTATGTTCGCTTTCTGCATCTATACCAATCTGATATATTAGAGACTTTGCAAGAAAACCTCTAGCTGCACCTTTTGTAGCTCGTCCCATATCGGAAGTGGCATATACACTCTTCTCTGGTAATAATTCGATAGCTTTTTTCAGATCTTCGTTGATAAATTCAAAAGTTTCGTGCAACGATGCCCTTGGCGAGTTTCCAAAACCAGATGGATTCAATGGTGCTGTAAAGAGAGGCACTCCACCGAAGTGATGCAATAAATAGATATAATGATATGCCCTCAAGAAATAAGCTTCGCCCAACAAACGGTTTTTTAGAGTTTCGTCGATGGTAGCGTCAGGCAGATTCTTTATCGCGTAATTAGAGCGTGAGACTCCCCAAAATCCATGAATCCAGAATGCATCAGCAATTGTATTGCCAACCTTTGCATTGAACGTTTCTATGTCGCTCAATTCGGGCGAGTCGCTCAGTTTACTTCCTTTTACAGCATCATCGGTTGCTATACTGGCGAAGTGAAAGTCATAGTGATGCGACATCCATATATCGTCAGGTCCACGCCCTTCGGTCTGCGATAGAATATCATAAATGCCGTTAATTACTTTAGTGGCATTTTCTTCATTGTTCATGTAATTGCCACTGTTTTCCTGTGCCAATGGATCTAACTCAAGGAAATCGTCGCACGAGGTCAGTATAAGACCTAATGTAAATATCAAATAATATATCTTTTTCATAATCTTAAATTAAAAAGTAAGGTTACATCCAATTGTGAAGAATCGCGGAGTAGGATAAGTGGCCATATCAACCCCTGCATTAAGAGGGTTGCCCCATAGATCGCTTATTTCAGGGTTGTAGCCAGAATATTTGGTTTCAGTAAATAGATTATCTGCCGAAATATATAATCTGGCTTTAGATAAAAATACTCTTCTAGATATAGATTCGGGTAGAGTATATCCTAACTGCAACGTTTTAAGTCTGAAAAATGAACCGTCTTCCACATATCTACTAGAGAAACGATCGTTCTGATTTGGGTCTCCATCGTGCACTCGAGGTAAATTAGAATCCGGATTTTCGGGAGTCCAACGGTTCATCATATCTTTAGAGTTGCTCCACTCACGCATACTTGTGCTATACAGTACCGAATACATATAATTTGCTATTTTATTACCCTGCGATCCTTGGAAGAATAAATTCAGGTCAATGCCTTTGTAAGCTGCTGCCAGTGTTATGCCATAAGTAAAATCGGGCATTGCACTTCCCAAATATACTCTGTCGTTATCATCAATCATTCCATCGCCGTTTACATCTTTAAACTGAACGTCTCCCAGCGATGCGTTGGGTTGAATAGGGTCTCCTGCTTTATTGACGTAGGAGCTTAATTGGTCGGCGGTCTTAAAGATTCCGAGTGATTGCAATCCATAGAAATATCCTATCTCCTTACCGACTTCTGTTTTGGAATATTGGCCATACAATGGTTCTCCTCCACCTAATGATCTGACTTCGTTTTTAATGAAAGCGATGTTTCCTCCTACGCTGAAAGAGAAGTCTTTGTTGATCGCTTTTTGGTAATTGGTACTGAATTCAAAACCACTGTTTCTTACCGATCCGGCATTAGTCTTAGGACGCCACATGCCGGCATAAATCGGAATTGGCGTATCCAGTATCATGTCGTTTGTATTTCTGATAAAGTAGTCTAAACTTCCGGACAAGGCTCCTTTGAACAAGGCATAATCTAAACCGAAATTATACTGCTCGGAAGTTTCCCACGAAAGCTCCTCATTAGCCAGTTTTTGCTGTAAGGCTCCATCAACTTGCGATCCGCTGAAAACAGCCGTATATCCATTGGTCATTAGTGCCAGATAATCGAAATCGCCTGCACTGGCCTGATTACCGACATGTCCCCAACCGGCACGAAGTTTAAGCTGAGAGATAGATGTGCGTTCTTTTATGCCTTCAGCGAAAGCTTCCTCCATTATATTCCATCCCAATGAAAATGAAGGGAAATAGCCCCATTTTTTCTTGAACTTGGATGTTCCGTCCGCTCTGAATGTTCCTGTAAAAAGGTATCTGTTATCGTAACTATAATTCATGCGGAAGAAGCCTGATAATAGAGCATTATGGCCTGCTCCACCAGATACTTCGAGGTTCTCTTTGTTCGACGACATGTTCGGATAGCGCAAATCCTCATCCTCAGGCACATCATATACTTTCACATATAAATTGTCCGAATTCGATTTTTGAGCTTCAACTCCTAATGTTGCATTTACACTATGTTTTCCAAAAACATTGACATAGCTGAAATATTCGTTGGTGTTCCAATAGGTGTTATCGCTACGGTTTTCGGTAAGATAACTTTTGTTACGTTGCTGGTCGGCTGTAATGTAGTAAAATGGATAATAGTCACGCGCCTTGGCAAAAGCGTACTGTTTTCCGAATTGTGCTCTAAAGGATAGACCCTTCAATCCAATATCGTTTATTTGCAGGTATGCATTTGCGATGAAACGATCTTCTTTGGTTTTTCTATATTTATTCTCATAGGCAGATTGTGCCGGATTGCGTCCGTATGAGAAATATATCTCGCCAAACTGATTGGTATAATCATCCCACGCAGCCGATACGGGATCGGTCTTTAGTGCCTGTGTTATCGATCCTGAATAGAAATCGCCATCGTTACCTGATTTTTCGTAGGTTGTATAAGATGCATTTATACCAACGGTTACGTTATTGAATAGTTTATATTCATTATTCAAATGGAACATAAATTTATCCATATAGGTTTTTTTCACGATACCTTCTTCAGTAAAATATGTAGCTCCAAAATCATACCTATTCCGTTCCGAACCACCCGAAATATTCATATTATAGTTTTGGGTAGAACCTATACGCATAATTTCATCCTGCCAATTTGTGCCTCTGCTATTGTTTGCAATTGCATAATCGAGGATAGATTGTGTTGATAATGACGGATTGATGCCAGCATTCTTATATGATTCTAGTTTCAAGGTCGCATATTCTGAAGCATTCAGCATGTCTATTTTTTTATCGACTTCAGTTATTCCACCAAAAACATTAACATTAACCTGTGTCTTTTTATTAAAAGATCCACCCTTAGTCTTGATCAGAATAACACCGTTTGCTCCTCTTGAACCATAAATTGCAACAGCAGAAGCATCTTTTAATATATCCATAGACTCTACATCGTGTGGAGCTATGTGGCTAATGTCAGAAACAGGAAAACCATCTACAACATAAAGAGGATCGGAGTTATTCACACTACCTGTACCTCTAATGCGTATTTTGGTTCCCGCGCCTGGCTCTCCCGAGTTACTGATAACGCTTACCCCCGAGGCTCGCCCCTGAATAGATTGAGTAACGTCTATTGCCGAAAGTTGTGTTAATTGCTCGGATTTTAAAGAAGACAGCGAACCTGTTAAGTCGCTTTTGCGTATGGTGCCATACCCAACCACTACTACATCATCTAATAGCTGGCTGTCTTCTTTCAGTACAATATTTATCACATTTTGTGATTCTACTTTTGCAGTTTGCGTTTGCATGCCAAGAAAAGAGAATGTGAGAACATCTCCCTGCTTAGCAGTAATAAAGTATTTTCCGTCAATATTGGTTATTGTTCCTACATAATCCTGAGTGGTTACGGTAACTCCTATCATAGGAGAACCATCGGAAGCATTTGTTACTGTTCCTGTTATCTGATTACTCTGTGCATACAGAGTGCAAGGTATCAGGCAACATAAAAAAACTAAATAAAGGATTTTTTTCATGGTTCAGAAATAAAATTAGATTCGATTAATTATTACTATAAAAAGATTGTATGCAAAACTATCCATGAAAACAGATGGCATCAAGTACTATATTAGCAATTGTTAACACTTTGTTTTTCATATCGCACACAGCGTTATCTACGTAATAATCAAACGATTATTTCTCACCATGTCATATTAGACAATATTCATTAAGGTATTTTAGTATTATTTTAACTGGCGAAATGCTTTAAATGAGTAGTTTTTTCTTGCGATAGTTTTCCCGAAATTCTTTGGGCGAACAGTTTTTCCTTTTCTTGAATATTCTATTGAAATTGGATATGTTATTGAATCCACATTCGTAGCAAATTTCTGAAACCGACTTTGTTGTGTCTATCAACATTCGGGTAACGTATCCCAAGCGAATATCAATAATGTAATCGGACAAGTTTTTAGCGGCGCGGAGTTTAAAAAAACGACTAAATGCGGTAGGTGTCATCCCCACCAAATCAGCCAGTTGCTCTAAGCGTATCTCTTCTTTATAGTTATCATTGATATAGCGTTGCACGTTTTGTACCCTGCGGCTATCGGAATGAATTCCGATTTTAGCAAACGACGAACTCGACAATACGGTAGCCTTATCGCTAAAGAGAGAAAGCTCGTAAAGAATTGTCAGAAAACTGATTACCGAATAGAAGCCATGTTGTTCGCCTGCCAGTTTATCCAATTTGTTATACACAGCCATGATGGCTTGCATGGGGAAACTAAGCCCCTTTTGTGCTTTTTCGAGCATTTGTTTGATGGAGTGAAACTGATTTTTATCGAGAAGACTGGCGAAAAAAAGATTCTGAGAAAATTGCACTGTTATTTCTCTAATCTTTTTCGACTCACAGTTGTGTTGTTCCCATACATGCTCCAGGTCTTTACCTGTAATCAATACCAAGTCATACTCACCGATAATTTCGATAGAATCTCCTACAATTCGCTTAACGCCCGGTGCATTGGCAATAAAATTCAATTCAAACTCTTCGTGTGTATGAATTGGATACGTAAATTCAGTCTTATGCCTGTCTGCAATGTAAAAACAATCCTTTTGCGACAAAGGTGTTATCTCTTGAACAGTTGCAAGTGCATTATCTTCACGTTTCATGGCTGTAAGGTATTAGTGCCTGTTTTTCTCGGTTGGCTAAAAGTACAAAATTTTATACTAATCTACATATCATCCATCGAAAGAGCTCTATACGCTACTTTATAATCGCTCAACTCTCCGGTTGCATTCATAAAATGAATGCCTTTTTCCCTTAGTTTATCAAGGTTTATATTGACAGAATTTCGCTTTATCTCGATAATATCAGCTGTTTTATCCAATTCATTGACAGCGACCATATCAATTTCATTTTCGCCCTTTCTATCCCAATGGCCACCAATACGGGTAAAACTCATTTGTTCAATGTACTGTGCCTTGAAATATCGTTCCAGAATTTTCCCACTGAACGTAGGGTAATCACGCACTACAATCTCTTTAAGTTGCTCATATCCTCCTACTTCCACCATGTAGCTGTATTTGTAGATAAAACGAAACCAGAAAGAAAGAAAGAAAGTTGTCATCCAACGTATAACGCACATTCTTTGTTTCTACCTTCGAAAAAAATTGGTATCACCTTTGATATCAGACCATAATCATGCTCCAATTTTGTTAGATAGCCACCAATTTCACGATTAACAACCGCTTCTATCTTAGTTCGTGTATTTTCGCCTCGTGCAATAGCCGAAAGAATCGTAAAATAATTAGCATACTCTTTACCAAACTCTTCGATAAGCATATTTTTACCTTCCGAGATAAAGGTCGAATCCTCACGGATAATATAATTCAACATCGCCTCCTGTGAATATGAACCTGAATCCATGAGAAGTTGAACGTATTTCGCAACACCTCCGGTAAAAGCGTACAGTGCCAGTAGGTCTTCCGAAGTATAATCCGGATTGTGATCTGCAAGAATTTCTTTTAATACGGATGTTTCAAACGGCTTCACCCTTAACATAGCTGTGGCACGACCAAACAGCGGTTCTTTGGCGTTATGAAATATCTTGTGCATTAACGAATTAACAGAACCGCTCAAAAGCAAATTGATTTTGCTTTGGCTTTTATTCACATCCCAATAATGCTGAACGTCGCTATAAACCGATGGAGTAATAGTAAAGAACTCCTGAAATTCGTCAATAATCAGGTTGAAGGGCTGTGTCTTTGAAAGTTCCATAAGGAATTTGAATAATTCTCCGAAGGTATTACAGTATAAGCGCATTGAATATGAGTCATTACATAGTAACAGGCTCCAATCTCCCTGAGAAAGATTTACGGTTGGAGTTCTGGGGCTGGAATTTCATCGCCGACCGTGATACTACTTTCAATATGCAGTATCATCGTTTGGAAGTTTACGGGCTTAATGTATTCCGGATACAGAGAGGAACACCGGCCTATACGATTTATTGTCGCCCAATGAGTCTCACTCGCACCTTATCTTATGGACTGCCAAAGAAAGGAGACGTGAAGTTGGCACCATCTCCTGATAAATTAAAAGTAACGGTTACCATTAATGGCGAAGAAGTTGCCGTATTGAGTAAGCAGGAAGTGGATGAATATTGGTCGGAAAATGAATCAACCAATGCCTATATATTGACAGTCAGTCTGCCTAAGAAAAAGCATGCTCTCCCTTATTCTATTTTCCGGGTGCAGATGACTGACCTTGATAATGGGGACAAGGGAGAAGCTACTTATTTTCTTGAGAAAAAAGCTTATGTAGAAGATGTGAACTGAATCTGTTCAAAAATCGATCTTCTCCTCTTCGGGGGCCTCCAAAGCACGAATCAGAAAAGCATTTAAAGGTTGCAAAGTCACAATTGCGTTACGCAGTTTTTCTTCAAATGAGGCTGACAAAAGCTCATCATCAGAATAGGTTTGCTCTACCAGAAACGACTTATATTTCAGTAATTCAATAGCTTCGTGATCTTTGGCGTAACCTTTGGGTGCCGACTTCAACTTATCGGGGCGCATCTCACCAAAAGTATCTTTAAATGCCCTATTATTCAGCACTGCCTCCAAATCCTCGGGGAAAAACGAAATTTCGGTTCTGACTTTTTTGAGCATATCGGCCTCGGGGCACCACAAACCGCCACCAAACAATGACCCTTGGGGTTCAAACTGAATATAATAACCGGGCAGCAAACTTTTACGCCCTCCATTGGCAACAAAACAGCTGAAATTGCGCTTATATGGCCGTTTGTCGTTACTGAAACGCACATCCCTATTGATTCTATAAATCGAATCTTTCACCGAAGGCAACCCCACAGTCGGGTCAGCATCGGCAACCATAGCTATAAAACGGCCCACAAACTCCTCAAACTCACCACGTGCCTCTGTATAATACGATTTGTTGTCGTGAAACCACTCACGATTATTATTGGCAGCCAAATCTCTCAGATATTCTAAAATTTTTCCTGATATCATAATCTTATAAAAATATTTTTCACAAATAGATAAACCCAAATTAACTTTTATCAATCCGGTTTTCTATTCAACACCCATAATCATTGAATTGTTTTAATTATCTTTGTGCGCCAATTGTTAAAAATCAGAATATTCACATCAATTAATGTAATTTTTTGTATATTAATTGAAAATTAATCCACCTATTAACCCCACTCCCATATCTTTCGGCAACAATTGATACATTATTTTTCTAAATCAAATTAAAACTCACAAATATGATCAGAAGTAATGGAATTAAAGCATTGGGATTATTAATAATTTTGCTTCCTGCTTTATTTTTCACCGGATGCTGCACCACCGGGAAGCCAGCAGCCAAAGACCTCATCAAGTATGTTGACCCGCTCATTGGGTCGGGCGGCCACGGACACGTGTTCGTAGGCGCAAGTGTTCCCTTCGGAATGGTGCAACTTGGCCCCACCAACCCCACTCAAGGCTGGGACTGGTGCTCGGGCTACCATCACTCCGACTCGCTACTTATGGGCTTCACCCACACTCACCTGAGCGGAACAGGTATTGGCGATCTGTGCGACATACTTATTATGCCGGTGGCTGCCGATTGGGACGTAAACACCCCTTCGCAGTATTACCAAAACTGGTCGGCCAAATATACCCATGCCGATGAAGTGGCGCAAGCAGGCTATTACTCGCTAAAAATCAATGAATTGGGAGTAACTGCCGAGATGACTGCCACTCAACGTGTTGGTTTTCACAAATATAACTTCACCAACGAAGGTAACTCACACCTTATCATCGATATGATTGCCGGTACAGGCTGGGACAGATTTACCGATGGCGCCATCACCCAGACCAGCGACAAAACCATCGAAGGATTCCGATTCTCAAAAGGATGGGCCGATGACCAGCGATTATTCTACCATACCGAGTTCTCAAAACCCATTGTATCAATCAAATACATCAAAAATGATATTCTGAATGAGAAATACGGCAAAGAAAACCAGACTGCAATCATT
Organism: uncultured Marinilabiliaceae bacterium; assembly: GCA_964635545.1. Lineage (GTDB taxonomy): Bacteria > Bacteroidota > Bacteroidia > Bacteroidales > Marinilabiliaceae > JAGPIS01. Next base: position 35,222 of record CAZWOA010000006.1, on the reverse strand, counting down.
GAATTTGAAGGTAATGGCGAACTGATGGTTAAAACAGCTTTGTCGCCCACCAGCAGCGAGTCGGCACAGAAAAACCTCAATGCCGAGCTTAGCCACTGGGATTTTGGCAAGGTTAAAACTGATGCCCAAGACGAGTGGAACAATGAGCTTAACAAAATTATCATTGAATCGAAGGACGACAAGGTGATGCGCACATTCTACACAGCACTTTACCACTCAATGATACTACCGTCACTATACAATAATGCCGATGGCAGTTTCTTGGGAACCGATAAAAAAGAGTACTCAAACCCAGGTTTCAACAACTATACAGTATTTTCGCTATGGGATACCTACCGTGCCGCTCATCCGCTTTTCACCATCACACAGCCAGAGCGTGTTAACGACATGATTAAGACCATGCTAACTATCTATCAGCATCAGGGTAAATTACCGGTGTGGCATCTTATGGGATGCGAAACCAATACAATGGTGGGCTATCATGCTGTGCCAGTGATTATTGATGCCTATTTCAAAGGCTACAGAGATTACGATATATCACTTGCATATGAGGCGGTGAAAGCTTCGGCAATGAACGATGAATTTGGGGTTAACTACCTGAAAGAGTTAGGCTTCATACCTGCCGAGAAGGAGATTGAGAGCGTGGCAAAAGCTATGGAGTATGCCATCGATGATTGGTGCATAGCGCAGATGGCTAAAGACCTGGGACACAACGATGACTACGACTACTTTATGAAACGTGCGAAAGCGTACACCGAATACTTCGACCCTGAAACACGTTTCATGCGCGGTAAACTAACCAACGGAGAGTGGAGAGAGCCATTCAGCCCGTTCCACTCAAGCCATCGCGACGATGACTACTGCGAAGGAAACGGCTGGCAATACTTATGGCTTGTTCCGCAGGATGTGGAGGGGCTGATTGCACTTCTGGGTGGCGATAAACCATTCACCGCCAAGCTCGACAGCCTGTTTACTGTTGATTCTGAACTCGAAGGCGACGCATCACCCGATATCAGCGGATTGATAGGCCAATATGCACATGGTAACGAGCCAAGTCACCACACAATATATCTTTATGCTTTTGCTGGAGAGCAGTGGAAAACAGCCGAAAAAGCGCGCCAAGTGCTTAGCGAACTCTATTTCGACCAGCCCGACGGACTATCGGGTAATGAAGATGCCGGCCAAATGTCGGCATGGTACCTGCTATCATCAATGGGAATGTATCCTGTAAATCCGGCAGCGGGAATATTCGTATTTGGAAGCCCAGCACTTGACAAAGCCGAAATTGCTGTTAAAGACGGACGCACATTCACCGTAAAGGCCACCAATAACAGCAAAACCAACATCTATATTCAATCGGTTACCCTCAACGGAAAGCCCTACACCAAGTCGTTTATCACCTTTAACGATATGATGAAAGGCGGCGAACTTGTGTTTGAGATGGGAGCAACTCCAAACAAAGAGTTTGGCACAAATCGTGCCGACCGACCACAGTCGATGATATATAACTGATTGATTTACAAACAAAACATCAAGCAAATTAAAAACAAAGTATAATGAAATATTCACTATTAAAATATATAACTGTGATGATTTTAGGCATCTCCCTGCTGCTTATGCAGGGGTGTTGCCCAACATCAAGCACGGCCAAAGAGCAATCACCCGAGCCTATCGACCTGGTAAACACACTGATGGGCACCGACTCGGAGTTTGCACTATCCAACGGTAACACATATCCGGCGGTGGCTATGCCGTGGGGCATGAATTTCTGGACACCACAAACCGGAAATATGGGCGACGGATGGGGATATACCTACCACAGCTACAAGATAAAAGGTTTCAAACAGACACATCAGCCCAGCCCATGGATTAACGACTATGCAGCATTTTCGCTTATGGCTGTAACCGGCGATTTGCTATTTGAGCAGGAAGCACGCGCGTCATGGTACTCGCACAAGGCAGAGGTTGCCAAGCCACACTACTACTCGGTTTATCTTGCCGATCATGATGTTACGGTGGAACTTACACCCACAGAGCGGGCATCCGTTTTCCGTTTCACATTTCCTGAGAATGACAACTCTTTTATATTACTCGACGGTTTTTATCGTGGTTCGATGGTGAAAATCATTCCCGAAGAGCGCAAAATAGTAGGTTACTGCCGCAATAACAGCGGTGGAGTGCCCGATAATTTCCACAACTACTTCGTGGCGGTATTCGACAAGGATTTCGACATGACTCAGACCTGGAAAGATGGTAAACTGAACAGCAACAATATCTTCTCGGAAGGGGATCACGTAGGAGCAATAGCAGGTTTTAAAACTAAACGGGGCGAGCAGGTAACAGTTAAAGTTGCGTCATCATTCATCAGTCCCGAGCAGGCAGAAACAAACCTGAACCGCGAGGTGGGCAACCAATCCTTCGACCAGTTGAAAGAGAAGGCACGCACGGCATGGAACAATGAGTTAAGCCGCATAAAAGTTGAAGGCGGTTCGCTCGACGACCAACGCGTGTTCTACTCATGCCTATACCGCACACTGCTGTTTCCACGCATGTTCCACGAGTATGATGCCAACAACCAACTGGTGCACTACAGCCCCTACAATGGCGAAGTGCTACCCGGATATATGTACACCGACAACGGATTTTGGGACACCTTCAGGGCTGTATTCCCATTCTTTACGCTGATGTATCCCGAACTTAACAGCCAGATAATGCAGGGATTGGTAAACACCTACAACGAGAGCGGCTGGCTACCCGAGTGGGCAAGTCCCGGCCACCGGGGTTGCATGATAGGCTCCAACTCGGCATCACTCATTGCCGATTCATATATGAAAGGCATCAGAGGCTACGACATTGAGACTCTTTATGAGGCAGTTATAAAGAATACTACCGGTCATCATCCGCAGGTAACTTCTGTGGGAAGGCTGGGTGCCGACTACTACAACGAACTGGGCTACATCCCCTATAATGTTGGTATTCATGAAAATACGGCTCGCACACTCGAGTACGCCTATGCCGATTACTGTATCTGGCAACTGGCCAAAGAGCTGGGCAAACCACAGGAGGAGATAGACTTGTATGCATCAAGGGCTCAGAACTACAATAATGTTTTTGATGATGAGACAAGGCTCATGCGCGGCAAAAATGAAGACGGCACGTTCCAAAGTCCGTTCAACCCACTTAAATGGGGCGACGCATTCACCGAGGGCAACAGCCTGCACTATACCTGGTCGGTATTTCAGGATATAGAAGGATTGAAGAGCCGTATGGGAGGCAATGACGCTTTTGTGGCGATGCTCGACACTGTTTTTGCAATGCCTCCGGCTTTCGACGACTCATATTACGGATTCCCGATTCATGAGATACGCGAGATGCAGATTGCCAACACCGGAAACTATGCTCATGGCAACCAGCCAATTCAGCACATGCTATACCTTTACAACTATGCAGGTCAGCCATGGAAAGGCGAGAAACATCTGCGTGAAGTGATGTCGCGCCTTTACACCCACCACCCCGACGGATATTGCGGTGATGAGGATAACGGACAGACCTCGGCTTGGTATGTTTTCAGTGCAATGGGTTTCTATCCTGTTACACCCGGAAGCAGCGAATATGTGCTTGGCTCACCAATTTTCGACAAGGTAACCATGAAACTCGAAAACGGCAAAACAGTTATTATTGAGGCTGATAACAACTCATCGGGCAATATTTATGTGAATAGAGTACTGCTTAACAACAAAGATTTAAGTCGCACATACATAACGCACAGCGAACTAGAGAATGGAGCAAGGATAAAGTTCAACATGTCGGACCAGCCCAACAAAAAACGCGGCACCAATCCGGCAGACTACCCATTCTCCATGTCACTAAAAAAATAAAATCATAGAAAATGAAGATAACAAATCTGTTTCTATCACTGGTTTTCTCGGTCGGCACTGCCTTTGCGCAATCGCCAGCCGACTGGGTTAACCCGTTTATAGGCTCATCCAACTACGGAACCACCAATCCCGGCGCCATAGTGCCCAACGGCATGGTTTCGGTTACGCCATTCAACGTCACCGGGTCGCCAATCAACACATTCGACAAGGATGCGCAATGGTGGTCAACCCCGTTCTCGTCCGATAACAGTTACAGCACCGGGTTCACGCACGTTAACCTGAGCGGAGTAGGCTGTCCCGAACTGGGCGTTATTCTGATGATGCCCACATCAGGCAAGGTGCAGGCCGAAGTTGAAAAATACGGATCGGTAATAAAAAATCAGAAAGCAACACCCGGATACTACACCGGTGAGTTTGAAAAATATGGCATTAAGGCCGAAGTTACAGCCACTCAGCGGGTTGGACTTCACCGCTACAACTTTCCGGCAGGGCAGAGCAACGTGTTGATTAACCTTGGCGTGGGCCTCACTAACGAATCGGGTAGCATGGTTAAAGTGGTGAGCAACAGCGAAATAGAAGGATTCCGAATGACTGGCGATTTCTGCTACTACAAAGGCCATGAACGCCCCGTATATTTTGTGGCACGTTTCAGCAAGCCCGCCGATAACTACGGCGTGTGGAAGAAAATGGACGGCTTGCAGGGCGTGGAGGCCGACTGGAGCATGTTTGCCGGAAAATTCAAATATTACGACAACTACGGCGCACATATGGCGGGTGATAGCATTGGTGCTTACATGACCTACAATTTCGACAAGCCATCGGAACTGATGGTGAAAGTGGGAATCTCGTATGTGAGCATCGAGAATGCTCGTCAAAACCTCGACTACGAGATGGCAGGTTTCAACTTTGACAACACAGTGGCCGATGCAAAGAAACTATGGAACGACGCACTATCGGTTATTGAGGTTGAAGGCGGCACAAAAGATCAGAAAACAATATTCTACACCGCTCTGTATCACACACTTATACACCCCAACGTACTTAACGACATTAACGGTCAGTATCCTGCCATGGATTCATACCGCATTGTTGAGAATCAGCAACATCCGCGATACACAGTGTTCTCTTTATGGGATACCTACCGTAACGTGCATCCCCTATTCTCGCTTATCTATCCTGATATGCAGCTCGATATGGTTCGCAGCATGATAGATATGTACCGCGAGAGCGGCTGGCTGCCACGTTGGGAACTGAACAGCTCGGAGACTTTCACCATGGAGGGCGACCCTTCGTTGCCTGTAATTGCTGATACTTACCTTCGCGGACTGCGCAATTTCGACATAGAAACTGCTTATCAGGCAATGGTAAAATCGGCTACCACCAAAGGGGCTGAGAACAAAATACGACCCGATATCGACCACTACCTGAGTCATGGCTATGTACCTCTCGAAGAGCAGTTTGACAACTCAGTGTCGCATGCGTTGGAGTACTACATCGCCGATTGGAACCTAGCGCAATTTGCAAAAGCACTGGGCAAGAAAGATGACTACAAACGATTCTTCAACCAATCGATGGGCTACAAAAACTATTACGACAAAGAGTATAACATATTGCGCCCCAAGTTGAAAGACGGCAAGTTCCTCACACCGTTCGACCCGCTTCTTGGTCATAACTTTGAGCCAAATCCCGGATTTCACGAGGGCAACGCATGGCAATACTCATTCTATGCACCCCACGACCCACAAGGATTGATAAAAATGTATGGTGGTGAAAAATCGTTCGTTAAGCGTCTGCAACGGTTCTATGACGAAGAGCTGTATGACATGGCCAACGAGCCCGACATCAACAACCCCTACCTCTTCAATTATGTGAAGGGCGAAGAGTGGCGCACCCAAAAACTGGTTAGCCAACTGCTGAAAAAATATTACAAAAACGCACCGGCAGGACTTCCGGGCAACGACGACACCGGCACTATGTCAACATGGGCAATATACAGCATGATGGGCTTCTATCCCGTATGCCCCGGAGATATGGATTATGCAGTTACATCGCCCGTTTTTGATAAGGTAACCATCCATCTTGACGGCAAATATTACACCGGCAAAAAGATTGAGATACTAAAAAGCGGCTCACCCAAAGAGGGAAGCTACATAAAGTCGATAATGATAAATGGCAAAAAACATAACCGCTTCTTTATCAACCATCACGACATAACCAAAGGTGCAGTAATAGAGTTTATATACTAACGAAAACGCCCTCACGGGTTCTTATTATGAAAGTAAGAGAAGTAAATCCTAAAAACCCTATTACGTGGGTTCCTACTGTTTACACCGCCATGGGAATGCCCTTTGTGGTACTCTCACTGGTGTCGGTGATTATGTTTAAAGACCTTGGAATCAGTGAGGCACAGATAACATTCTGGACCTCGCTGCTCATCCTTCCCTACTCACTCAAGCCCATTTGGAGTCCGCTATTGGAGCTGTACCGAACCAAAAAAGAGTTTGTGGTATTCACCCAGTTGCTATCGGGGATACTCTTCGGATTGATAGCCTTCACGCTGCCACTGCCCTACTTCTTCTCGTTTGCCATAGCCATGATGGCCATAATCGGCTTCAGCGGTGCCACCCACGACATTGCCACCGACGGCATCTACCTAACGGCACTCGACAAAACAACCCAGGCAAAATATATAGGCTGGCAGGGCGCATTCTACAACCTCGCCAAAGTGCTTGCCAACGGACTGTTGGTATGGTTTGCAGGCTACCTGATGAGCTACTTCAAAGTGATAAATCCCGAGAAGGCTAACATCTATGCATGGATGATAATAATGGTTATTATTGGCGGAATATTGATATCACTGTCAATTTACCACTGGTTTTTCTTGCCTGTGGGCTCACGTGCCAAAGAGGCACCCGAATCATTCAAGCAGAGTCTCAACTCTTTATGGGCTGTTTTCAAAGATTTTTTCACCAAAAAACATATCGCCTATTGGATTCTGTTCATCGTATGTTTCCGTCTCACCGAAGGATTTGCACTTAAGATGGTGCCTCTATTCCTTAAAGCACCTGTTGCAGAAGGAGGCCTCGGACTATCCAACGAAAGCATTGGTCTGATATACGGCACAATGGGAACTCTAGCATTCATCGCCGGATCTATAATCGGCGGGTATTACATAGCATGGCTGGGACTGAAAAAGGCAATATTTTCATTAGTTGCGCTTTTCAACATACCATTCATCATCTACTACCTTTTCGCACTATATCAACCTGAGAGTCTGACTATTATAGCATCAGGATTAGTGCTTGAGTATTTCTGCTACGGATTTGGTTTTGCAGGATTCATACTCTTTATGATGCAGCAAGTGGCAGCCGGCGAGCACTCCATGGCGCACTACGCATTTGCATCGGGCATAGGCAACTTAGGTTTTATGATTCCCGGAATGATTAGCGGATGGGTATTTGAGCAGGTGGGATATCAGTCATTTTTCTTCATCGCCCTGTTTCTGATGATTCCCATATTCCTGCTGGCATCACGGGTACCGTTTGCACATCCCGACAGATAATTAACAAAAATGTTTTACAGATAAAATAAATATAGAAAATGGATAAAAAATTCAAAATGCCTTGGGAAGATAGGCCGAAAGGCTCTACCGATGTGATGTGGAGATATTCACACAATCCCATTGTTGGTCGTTACTCGATTCCTACCTCCAACAGCATTTTCAATAGTGCCGTAGTGCCTTTTGGTGACGGCTTTGCAGGTGTGTTCCGCTGCGACAATAAAGCAGTGCAGATGAATATTTTTGCAGGTTTCAGCAAAGACGGCATCAATTGGGAGATAAACCACGAGCCGATAAAGATGAAGGCCGGCAATACCGAGATGATTGAGTCGGACTATAAATACGACCCACGCGTTGTCTTTATCGAGGATCGCTATTGGGTAACATGGTGCAACGGCTATCATGGTCCCACCATCGGCATAGCTTACACCTTCGATTTCAAGGAGTTCTTCCAATGCGAGAACGCATTTCTGCCCTTCAACCGCAACGGAGTGCTATTCCCCGAAAAAATTAACGGACGCTACGCAATGCTCAGCCGCCCTAGCGACAACGGACACACACCTTTCGGAGATATCTACATCAGCTACAGTCCCGACATGAAATATTGGGGCGAGCACCGCTGCGTGATGAAAGTAACTCCATTCCCCGAGAGCGCATGGCAGTGCACTAAAATTGGTGCCGGCTCAGTTCCATTCATGACCAAAGATGGCTGGTTGATGTTCTACCACGGAGTTATCAATACCTGCAACGGATTCCGCTACTCGATGGGTGCCGCAATCCTCGATAAAGACAACCCCGAGAAAGTGCTTTACCGCACCAAGCCTTACCTGCTTGCACCGGCCGAGATTTATGAACTTGCGGGTGATGTGCCCAATGTGGTATTCCCATGTGCTGCCCTTTGCGATGGCGAGAAAGTAGCCGTCTATTACGGAGCTGCCGATACGGTTATCGGAATGGCATTCGGGCATCTTAACGAGATACTCGATTTCGTAAAAAATAACAGTTTGTAATGCATTGATAATCAACGATAGACCAACACCCTCCTCGTGTAAAACGAGGAGGCAATGGTTTTGCATTTGCAATGCATGTTAACTCACTTTTGATTATTGAATGTAATTGTATTACGAATATAATAGAGATAAAAAACAAAACACCAAATTGATTATGTTAAGGCATTTTTCAGGATTAATACTTATGGCTTCGGCACTATTGCTTTGGGCATGTAATGAGAAAAAGGAGACCGACCTGCAACTAATTCAGTATGTTAACACCTTTGTGGGTACCGACGGACCGGGTAATACATATCCCGGAGCTGTGTATCCCTTTGGCATGGTACAACTTAGCCCCGACAACGGATTGCCGGGCTGGGACAGGATTGCAGGCTACTTCTGGCCCGACTCAACCATTGCCGGCTTCAGCCATACACACCTCACCGGCACGGGTGCGGGTGATTTGTACGACCTGCTTGTAATGCCCATCAACAGCCGCTTCAGGGAGAGCCTGACACCCGAAGGCGACTACCGCCCCTACTCTATTTTTAGTCATGAGCAGGAGAGCGCACACCCCGGATACTATAAAGTACTTCTGGAGAGTTCAGGCATAACAGCCGAACTAACAACCACCGAAAGAGTTGGTTTTCACAGATATACATTCCCTAAAGATGACGCTTCGCAGATAATTCTCGACCTCGGATATGCCCTCAACTGGGATGCAACTGTTGATACCCGGATTCAGATTATCGACAACCATACAATCGCAGGATACAGATACTCAACCGGTTGGGCACCCGACCAAAGGGTCTATTTTGTGATGAATCTATCAAAACCATTCGACTCCTACCAACTGATGCTTAACGGCAAGCCGGTGGGAGGAAGCACTGCAGATGGTAAAAAAACATCAGTAATACTCAACTACGCCACCTACGACAAAGAGGAAATATTGGTGAAGATGGCCATTTCATCATCATCAATAGAAGGCGTGCAATTAAATATGAATCAAGAACTTAACCACTGGAATTTCGACCTTGTGGTGCAACAGGCCGCCGAAGCGTGGGAGAAGGTTCTGTCATCCGTAAAAATTAAAGGAACGGAAGAGCAGAAACGGATATTCTACACCAATCTGTACCACGTTTTTGTAACCCCTTCGCTACATAGCGATGTGGATGGAGCCTACAAAATTAAGGGAGGCGAAACCCGCCAGGCCAAAGGGTTCAACCGCTACGACACCTTCTCGCTATGGGATACCTATCGCACCGCACATCCGCTTTACACCATCCTTTGTCCCGATAAGGTAAAGGACATGATTGCCTCATTCATAGCCCATTATGATGAAACAGGCCGCCTGCCGGTGTGGTCGATGTGGGGCAACGAAACCAACATGATGATTGGCTATCATGCTGTACCTGTGATAGTTGACGCATATTTTAAAGGAGTGCCAATGGATGCAGCTAAAGCCCTTGAGGCGTGTGTGGCTTCGGCAACCGTTAAGGAGCGCCAGATTGACGAATATATAGAGCTGGGCTATGTGCCTCATCACGAAGGCAAAGAGTGGTCGCTGTCGATGACGCTCGAATATGCCTACGACGACTGGTGCATCGCGCAACTGGCCAAAGCATTGGGCAAGGACGATATATACCGTACCTTTGCCAAGCGTGCCGGCAACTGGAAAAACACCTACGACCCGGTTTCGACTTTTATGCGCCCCAAGGATGTTAACGGCAACTTCCTGCCCGGCTTTGTGGCCAAGGATTACTCGGCTCCGTACTGCGAAAGCAACGCATGGCACTACTTCTGGTCGGTGCAGCACGATATTCAGGGCGTGATAGATACCCTGGGTGTTGACTTATTCACCGCCAAGCTCGACTCGATGTTCACATTCGAACCTTTGCCCACAGATGAATTGCCACTTTTCAGCACCGGAATGATAGGGCAGTATGCACACGGAAACGAGCCAAGCCACCATGTGGCATACTTGTATAACTATGTGAATCAACCACATAAAACCCAGGAGATGGTACGCAGAATCATCGAAAGTCAATATTTTGATGCTCCCGATGGCTTCTGCGGAAATGAGGATTGCGGACAGATGTCGGCATGGCTGGTTATGTCGGCAATGGGCATCTACCCAGTAAACCCCGCCAACGGCATTTACGACCTCACATCACCATGGATTGAGGAGGCAACCATACGCCTTCCCAACGGGCGCAACTTTATGATTATTGCTGAAAATCAATCATCAGAAAATACTTATATTGAGAAAGTTACACTAAATGGAGAGCCACTCGCCGACTTAACCATTAAGCATAGCGATATAATGAATGGTGGCGAACTGAAATTTGTACTACGTTCGACGCCTAAAAAATAAACAAAGCATGATTAGAACACTATTTGTTTCCATTATAGCTTTAATGATTGCAGCCTGCGACTCATCAACCACCAAAAATTATGTGATTGACGAGAGCGGATACAATCCGAGAAGCTATTTATGCCAGCGAACCAGTGGTATAACCATTAATGGAGTGCTTGACGATGCCGACTGGCAAAAAGTTGAGTGGTCTTCCTATTTTGTTGATATTGAAGGTGATAAAAAACCAAAACCACAATATAACACCCGGGTTAAAATGCTTTGGGATGATGATTTTGTCTATTTCGGGGCTGTGATGGAAGAGCCACATATATGGGCTACATTGATGAAAAGGGATGCTATAATTTATCACGATAACGACTTCGAGATATTTATAGACCCCAATGGCGACACGCACAACTACCTTGAGTATGAGGTCAATGCATTCGGAACGATATGGGACTTGATGATAACCAAGCCTTATCGCGACCACGGGCTGATATTCGACCACTGGGACATAAACGGAATCCGCCAGGCAATAAATATCGATGGCACCATCAACAATCCGGCCGACGAAGACAAGCAGTGGAGCATCGAAGTTGCAATACCCATCGATGTAGTGCGCGAAGCCTGTCATGGCCAACATCCGGAGGAGGGAACAATCTGGAGACTCAACTTCTCGAGGGTTCATTGGCACACCGACATTATTGACGGAAAATATGTGAAACGAAAAGGTAATGTTGGCAAAAACCTGCCCGAAGAGAATTGGGTGTGGTCGCCACAGGGAGTTATTGCGATGCACCAGCCCGAAACATGGGGCTACCTGCAATTCTCGGAGAGCATGGCCGGCGAGGCATTCAATAATTTTGAAATACCTGAGGATGAGTGGGTTAAATGGGCATTGCGTCATATATACTATGAACAAAGCAAAAAACTAAACACCAACGGCATACCTTCATCTCTTAAAAAGCTGGGAATGAAGAAAATATCCATCGGCACACGCACCTTTACCCCAGAGATGACAACAATGGGCAAAGAGTATCAGGCACGCATAAAATCGATTGATACAGATGGCTGGTGGAACATCAGAAGAGACGGATATATTTGGAAAGAATAGAAAATAGAAGCGATGAATAGATTTTATTTCTTAATAATAGCGATGGCGGCAATAATTTTGGCCGGATGTGGTGATAATGACCACCTTATAAATAACAGCAAAAAGCGCAATGCCGTTGAGCGAAAGTTTAAACAGCGCACTGCAAGTCTGCTTCACAACAGGCAGGCTCAGCTGCTCGATGTGCTATCCACCGCCACCACACAGGAGCGTGAAGCACTGAAATTCCTATATGCCTACACGCCGCTAAGCGACTTGAGCAATTACGACGGCAATTACCATCTTGGGCAGGTTCGTTATGCCCTCAAGGCTCGCGACACCTTCAGCTGGGGAAAAACCGTTAGCGAGGATGACTTCCTGCATTTCGTACTTCCGTCGCGCACAGGCACCGAGAATCTCGACACTGCCCGACAGGTGATTTTTAATGAGTTGCTGCCACGCATTCAAAATATGACCATGAAAGAGGCAGCTCTGGAAGTGAACCATTGGTGCCACGAAAAAGTGGTTTATACATCCACCGACGACCGCACATCGGCACCGCTGGCAACAATGAAAACAGCTTTTGGCCGTTGTGGCGAAGAGTCGGTATTTACGGTGGCTGCATTGCGCGCCGTGGGAATCCCCGCACGTCAGATTTACACACCACGCTGGGCACATCAGGATGACAACCACGCCTGGGTGGAGTTCTGGGCCGATGGTGAGTGGTATTTCTACGGAGCCTGCGAGCCCGAGCCAGATGTTAACATTGCATGGTTCACCGAGCCTGCACGCCGTTCGATGCTTACATCTACAACCACGCCCGGTCATTATGATACAAAGCACATCATCAACAGGGAAGAGAATTACACGCGCCTCAACCAGGTGGACAACTATACCGAGGCTAAAGACCTCATTGTGAGAGTTGTAAACAAAGATGGAAAGCCTGTGAATGATGCCACTGTACGTTATCTCGTATATAATTATGCGGAGTTCTATTCGCTGGCCGACCTTACAACCGACAAAAGAGGCTACTCAACACTTAGGCTGGGGCTGGGCGACGTGACCGTGTGGGCAAATAAAGATAACGACTTCGCATTCAAAAAGATATCTGTTACCACTACCGACACACTAACTTTAACACTCGGCGACACCAACAAGGGCGATTATGAGATGGAGATGAACATCATTCCGCCAGTTGCAAAAGCACCGCTACCCGTTTCGGAAGAGGCTCGAGCCGAGAACAACAAACGTCTGGCACATGAGGATTCAATAAGAAATGCTTATGAAAAGACATTCATGACCAATAGTGCTGCACGCTCGTTTGCAACCAAGCAAGGCATTGACCCCGAGACCTTTGCATCACTAATTAAAAAATCGAGAGGTAACTGGGCTGATATCTGCAAAGTGATAGAACAGGCAGGTAGCAAACAGATTGCAATGTCGCTACTTTTGGCGATTACTGACAAAGACTTGCGCGATGTACCTGCCGGTGTGCTACTTTCGCACCTAAAACAGACCCCAAAATTCAAGTCGGATTGGGATGAAGATATCTGGATAAATTATGTGTTGAGTCCGCGCATAGCACTTGAGAATTTAACACCATTCAAAGAGGAGCTAACTCAACTTATTGATGCAGAGGTTTTTGCAAACATAGAAAAAGACCCATTAGCGGCCGCACAATGGATAGGTCAGAACATCGAACTTGTATCCGGGGATGAGAATTACATCTGGGTGCCATCAGTGCCACGCGGTGCGGTAGAGATGAAAGCAGCCGACCGATACAGCCGCAATATACTATTTGTGGCGATGTGCCGCACTGCCGGAGTTCCCGCACGCATAAACCCTGTGACCGGCGATGCCGAATTTATGCAGTCACTAACGTGGAAGAGGGCTTTCGGCAGCAGTGATGAAGAGAAAATTACTGCATCATCAAAAATTTCGTTCGCCTACAATAGCAATGAGCCATGCAAGTACTCGGTTAACTTCTCGCTTGCACGCTATGAGAATGGATTTTTCAGAACACTTACCTTCGATTATGGCAAAGATGTGAAGGACTTTACATCATCGATAGATGTGCAGCCGGGCTACTACATGCTTGTTACAGGCAACCGCCTCAACGACGGGTCGGTTCTTGCAAAACTATCATTCATAAACATTGAGGCAGGCAACGCATACCGGTTGCCCGTTGAGTTACGTAAGGAGGAAAACGCTCTGGAGCCACTGGGAAAAATTGACTTGCCGGCATTCCTGACAAAAGATGACGAATCGAAAACAGAAATCGGACAGGTGATAAAAACTTACGGTGCGGCAGCATTTATATGGCTCGACCCGGGTAAGGAGCCCACCCGCCACGTGCTTAAGGATTTGAAGGAGATGAAAACCAGATTTGACGACTCAAATATGCCATTCCTATTCTTCGTGCCCCAGGAAAAGCAGACGGCAGCCTTCAACAGCGATAATTATGTGCTACCACAAAACTCCGATTTTGTGCAGGATACCGATATGCTTAATCAGCTATCAAAAGTATTCAACAGAAAATTAAGCAGCGAACTACCTGTGCTTGTGATGATTAACGCCAATGGAGAAGTGCTATATTTCTCATCGGGATATAAAATAGGAGCCTGCGACCAACTGCTAAAAAGCTATCAGCAACTGCGACACATGCCTGCACCCGATGCAGAGACATGCAGAATTAATTAACACTGAAAAGATAAAGAGATGAAAAACATAATACTTGAAGCCTGTGTAGAGACATACGAACAGTGCGTGAATGCTGAAAAACAGGGCGCCGGCCGTCTTGAGCTTTGCGACCGCCTCGACGTGGGCGGCACCACCCCGCCAGAAGAGCTTATACGTAAAGTTAAAGCAGCAGTAAACATCCCCATCCGGGTGATGATACGCCCCAGAGGCGGCAACTTCGTGTACACCGCAGAAGAGCTTGAGGAGATGCGCAATGCAATAATAATGTGCAAAAACATTGGGGTTGATGGCATAGTGCTGGGAATTTTAACTCCTGCCAACAACCTCGACATTGAGACCATGAAACCACTCATAGAACTTGCAAAGCCGCTTAACGTAGTAATTCACAAGGCGATAGATGATACAGCCAACCCATTAGAAGAGATGAACAGGCTACAGGAGATTTATGGTATTGACGCAATTCTTACATCCGGTAAAATGGCCACCGCCAAAGAGGGTGCACCGCTGCTTCGACAAATGGTTGCTAATCAGAAACATACAAAAATCATAGCGGCCGGGAAAGTGACAAACCAAAATTTAGAAGAGATAAAAAATGCCATCGGAGCCTCGCAATACCATGGCAAGAAGATAGTTGGGGATATTTAAAACCTCCCACACCACACTAAAGAAGAGTTACAGCGCATAGTAACTCTTCTCTTTTTGGCATAAAAATAGTTTATACATATATTTGTCAATCTGATACTAAAAAATATGCGCATAAAGTCCACCTCTATCCTATTACTATTGCTGATAACCATGCTTACAGCAGAGGCCGGCGGCATTAGTGGATTGAGGTTTAAGTCGAAAGAGGTGGAAAAGGAGCATCGCACCGGCATCGACATTACGCATAAAGCACCATTCAACTTCAGGGAGTCGATAAATATTGAGTTCGACATATCGTTCAGGAAGGGTGAAGATAAATTTGGATACATTTTCCGACTAAAAGATGAAAAATCGCTACATAGTTTCGACCTGGTTGCTAAGTTGGAAGGCTCAAACCCATCAATATTTTTAGTTGCAAATAAGTCAATAGCATTAGCCGAGTTGCCGGTTAGCAACACACTCCTCAAGGAGATAAACCGCTGGCACACAATATCTTTTGGCATAAACACATCTTCAGGAAAAATCATCTTAAAAGGTTTGGGCTCTGAGATAACCGTTGATTATCAGCCTATTAAACCTACACCATTCAGGTTGCTATTCGGCACTTCGCCCGATGGATGGTGGCTAGCAGATGAGACCCCGCCAATGTCGGTTCGCAACATATCTGTAACCACCGATGGTTCGGAGCCATATTTCTGGCCGCTCCATAAAACCGATTCGAAAGAGGTGAAGGATGAAAACCGCCATAAAAAGGCATCAATCATTAATCCCGACTGGGTTGAGGATATGCACAGCCATTGGCAACCGGTGATGGAGATGAAATTTACCCAACCACCGTTAATCACCTGGAATGAACAAAACGAGTGCTTTGTGATTGTTAAAAATAACGGCACCATTTTGCAATATTTCCCGGGCGATAGTCACATCGACACCCTGCAATGGAGTGGTGGCAAATATGTGATGGAGGAGATTCACCAACTGTTGGCCGACAGCAGCGGAATAATATCCTACAGCCTCAACTACCCGGCCATATCTAAGTACGACGAAGCCACACAGTCGTGGAGTTACAGCCGAGAGATATCGGGAGGGCTGCCGCGTTACTGGCACCACAACAAGCTTATTCACCCCATCACCGGGTCGATAACCACCATAGCAGGTTACGGATTTTACACCTACCACAATACAATACAGAGTTTCAACCAAAGCAACAGACAGTGGGAGCAGCTCCATTTCACAGGCGACACAATTTACCCGCGCTACCTGTCGGCCTTCGGACTATCACAAGTCACACCTAATCAAGGATTTCTGTTTGGAGGCATGGGTAACCGTTCGGGGAAACAGATACTTGGCAAAGAGTATTTTTACGACCTATACCTTATCGACTTTAAGAGTCAGAATATCAGCAAGATATGGCAACTACCAACACGCCCCGAAACTAACTATACACCATCCAATGCGCTGATTATAGATGATAACGACAACTACTTCTACACGCTTATTTATCTTCATCAGAAACAAAAAACAGTAATACGCACCATACGAGGCTCGCTGCACAATCCTTATATTGAAGTGGTTGCCAACGACATACCGTTCAATTTTGTTGATGTAACATCGTTTACATCAATATACCGATGGAACAGCGCCAACAAACTACTGGCACTCACCCTCGAAGAGAATGGAGCGAGTTACCATTTAAAGATTTATTCTATTTTAAATCCGCCTGCATCAGAAACTGCAATAAGCGGATCTACATCATCAAACACAGTGGGATGGATACTCATAACTACTTCACTAATAGCATCTTGCATATCAATATTCAGATACAAAAAGAAGTCGAAGAAGCAGTTACAGCAAACAGTGCCACCAACAATAGAGCCGCAACAAGCCCACATAACCATATTGGGCAATTTTGAAGTGCGCAACAGCAGTGGCAATGACATAAGCCACCTCTTTACACCCACAGTGAAAGAGTTATTTATGTTAATTCTGCTACATCAATATGAAAATAATAAAGGCATAACTTCAGCAGCAATTCAAGAGGCACTATGGAGCGACAAGGAAGATGCCAGTGCAAAAAACAACCGTGGAGTAAACATAAAAAAGCTTCGCGATGTATTGAGCGAGTTGGGCTCCAGCACTGTGATATACGATAATGTAGCCTGGAATATAGAGTTCGACAGCAAAATAGTGTGTGATTATATATTTGTGAAAGATGTAATTTCAGAATTCAACATCAATCAACAAGCTGACAAAGAAGCACTTAACCATGCACTACACTATCTTCAACAAGGCATACTTGCCAATGATACCAAGGCAGAGTGGATTGACAATTTCAAGGACAGCTTTACAGGTGAAGTGGCCCATTTTTTAGAGAGCCAGCTATCCATTTGCAACTCAACTGATGATGCGCAGCTGATACTTGAGATATGCACAACCCTTAGCATTTACGACCGTCTCAATGAAAAAGCACTCGCTGCACGATGCCGCACACTTTCAAAAACGGGACGTAACACTCTTGCGCTAGAAGCCTATGAATCGTTCTACCGCCAATATCATAAAAGCTACGGCGAAGATTACAAAATATCGTTTCAGCAACTAATAAAACAGAAAACCTAACCCAACCGATATGTCACTAAAGGTACTTTTATCGCTGTTTTTTGCAATGATATTCTGGGCATTCTCTTTTGTGTGGACAAAAGTAGCCTTCGAATCATTCCCGCCAATGATGCTGGTGCTATTGAGGCTAATCATAAGTTCCATACTTCTCACAACAGTACTTCTGATAATAAAGAAGATACAAAAAATGAAGATTGCCCACCTCAAATATTTCATGCTACTAGCTCTTTTTGAACCATTTCTGTACTTTGTGGGCGAGAGTAACGGACTTATGTACGTGTCGTCAACCATGGGAGCGGTGGTTATTGCCACAATACCGGTCTTTTCGCCCATTGCCGGCTATCTATTCTTTAAAGAGAGGCTTACATGGGTTAACTTCATGGCCATATTATTCTCATTTACAGGAGTTTTGCTCATAGTTTTTGATGGCGACTTCTCGATGCAGGCACCGCTGGCCGGCATTCTGTTACTTTTTCTAGCAGTATTTTCAGCATTAGGATATGCCACAGTACTTAAAAAAATTCCCGGTCACTACAATCCATTCAATATTATTATGTATCAAAACATAATAGGAGCAATATACTTCCTGCCGGTAGTGCTAATATTGGATATCAAAGGATTCAGTATCTCTGCAATCACAA
Organism: uncultured Marinilabiliaceae bacterium; assembly: GCA_964635545.1. GTDB lineage: Bacteria > Bacteroidota > Bacteroidia > Bacteroidales > Marinilabiliaceae > JAGPIS01. The sequence continues at coordinate 16,751 of CAZWOA010000006.1, read as the reverse complement.
CCACGTCAATAAAAGCACTATTTATGTTAGCTGTTTTTGCGAGCACATTTGCATTCATACTGTTCACCTATGGCGTGCGACAAGTGGGCGTGGTGAAAGCAAATATATGGGTTAATGCAATACCGATGTTCACCGCCATCATAGCATGGATGGTGCTTGACGAGGTGCTCACCGTTCAAAAAATCGCAGGTATCGTAGTGGTTATCACAGGAGTGATGCTTACCCAGATAAAGTTAAAACGAGCAGTAAATGATTGATTTAGAAAAACATAAACAAGAAGCCACGAAGCAGGCGAATGAAAATCGTGCATTCCTTGATAAGCTGAAGCGAAAGCCGCCTAAGGACTTGGATATTCAAACGCAAGAACTTCATGATGAGGCCTTTACAAGAATCGATTGTCTGCAGTGTGCCAACTGTTGCAAAAGCATATCGCCCATAGTTATTGACCGCGACATAGACCGCATTTCAAAACACTTGAGGATGAAGCCTTCGGACTTGATTGACAAATATCTTCATCTCGATGGTGACGGCGATTATGTGTTCAACAGTGCCCCATGCCCATTTCTGATGCCGGACAATTACTGCATGATATACGAAGTGCGGCCACGTGCATGCCGTGAGTATCCACATACCGACAGAAAACGGTTTCATCAGATATCGAAAATAACATATAACAATACTTTTGTTTGTCCGGCCGTGTTAGACGTGGTACAGAACCTGAAATTAATATACAAATAGCCATAAAAGCAACAATCAACCAAAAATGCCGTTATATTTGGGTATGAAAAAAGCAGTTCAAATCATAATATTTCTAACTATTTTCCAGCTCACCAATGCACAATCGGGCGGTGAGAATATTTTTGAGTTCCTCAACACACCTTCATCGGCACGTTTGGCAGCCTTGGGAGGTGCACAGGCAGGCCTTGCCGACAGTGATATAAACCTGATTTTCAACAACCCTGCTACGCTTAACGACACCATGAGCACCCACCTGGCTTTCACAATGGCGCCCTACGTTGCCGATATTACAGCAGGTGCATTTGCCTACGCCCATCACTTCAAAATAATAGGAACCTTTGCATTGGGGATGAAATATTTGAACTATGGCACCTTCGACCGAACCGATGAAAATGGTGCAGAGATGGGAACATTCAAAGCATCCGACTATGCATTTCTAATAACCTGGTCGCGCCCATTTGGCCCAAACTGGCAGGGAGCAATGACTGCAAAGCCGGTAATAAGCCACCTGGAGAGCTATCGCTCCTTCGGTTTTACACTGGATGCCGGAGTGATATACCGCTCTAATAACGGACTGTTCACAGCGGGTGCAGTGCTGCACAACCTGGGCACACAAATAACCACCTACCACGATGATGATAACACCTATACACTGAAACCCAATTTGCAAGCGGGCTTGACATATAAACCCGAGCATGCACCATTCCGTTTCAGCTTTACGATGCAGGATATTACCAATTGGAACCAATACGACACAAAAGTGCTCAACAGCGACGGTAAGTACACATCAGAAAAGACCGATAATATCGCGAAGAAACTCATACGCCACGCCGTGATTGGTGTGGAATTTATACCGGTGCGCAATTTTTATGTGGCAGCCGGCTATAACCATGCACGACGCACCGAACTTAAAGGATCAGTAAAAGCAGGCAGCAGCGGCTGGTCATGGGGTACCGGATTTAGAGTTTACAAGTTCCACTTCGCCTACGGGTCGGCACGCTACCACGTGGGCGGGCGCACCAACTACTTCTCGCTATCCACAAATATAAGTTCCTTCAGATAATATTTTCATTCATTTCGATAATAATAGAGCCTAACACCGTCAATATCATCAATATAACTATATGAAGCATTAAATTGCGGAGCCTTAACACCACCGTTAAGCATTACCAATCCGTGATATACAAACGCCTCGTCCCATAAGTTATGATTGATAAAAGACTGAAGAGTGGCAGTACCGCCCTCAACAACAACCGACTGAATACCACGACTATACAAAACCGAAAGCAGATTATTCTCAAAACCGGAATTAAATTCTGCAATGGCATACTCTACACTTCCCTCGTGCCCCTCCTTGGATTCATTAATAATCATCAACGGGAAGCTGTCACTCATCATCGATAAATCTTTAAGCTTCAAATTCCTATCAATAATAACCCTCAAGGGTTGACGACCATGCCACATACGCACATTAAGTGACGGATTATCCATTAAAGCAGTATTTGTACCAATCAATATTGCTCCCTCTTCACTGCGCTGCTTATGCACCATCGTGCGTGCCCTGTCATTGGTGAGCCATACGGGAGCCTTGTCCTTACTGCGCTCAGCATCAATATACCCATCGGCCGACTGCGCCCATTTCAGAATAACAAAGGGACGACGTTTCTCATAAAAAGTAAAAAAACGACGATTAAGTTCCCGTGATTCCTCTTCGCAGACGCCCACAACAACCTCAATACCGCGGCTACGCATCATCTCAATACCCTTACCTGCCACAGCCGAAAATGAATCGACACAACCAATCACAACTCTCGGAATCTGCTTATCTATAATAAGTTGCGAACAAGGAGGAGTACGACCGTAATGGGCGCAAGGCTCAAGATTTACATAAAGAGTGCTCTCCTTAAGCAGCTCCACATTTTTCACACTATTGATGGCATTCACCTCAGCATGAGGCTCGCCCGCCTTACGGTGATAACCCTCGCCAATAATTACGCCATTATGCACAATCACGCTTCCCACAAGCGGGTTGGGAGCAGTAAAACCAAGCGCTTTACCAGCCAACTGAATGCAGCGGCGCATATATTGTTCCATTTCCGGTATTTGTTCGCACATTGTTGCTAAATTTGCCCTCAATATAGTGAGTTTTGACTTTTTATAAAACACATTTTTTCTGATGAGCATCACAATTGGAGAATTACAGAAGAAAATAACGTTACAACTTCAGGAAATTACCACTCCTGAAGAGGCTCGCCATATGGCACGCCTTCTTTTGATGCATCATCTCAATACGAGCAGTACATCGCTGATTATCAATATAAAACAACAAATAGAGCCGAACACAGAGCTGAAAATCGAGCATGATTTACTACGCCTAATTAATCAGGAGCCAATTCAATACGTACTTGGCGTGGCGCATTTTTACGGACTCGATTTTTATGTTGACAGTTCTGTTTTGATTCCCCGCCCCGAAACTGAGGAGTTGGTAGATTTGATAATCAGAGAAAATGGAAGTGAAAAACTATCAATATTGGATATTGGCACTGGTAGCGGCTGTATTGCTATATCACTGAAATACAACATCATCAATGCCGACATTACAGCATGGGACATTTCTGATGTTGCACTAATAACGGCAAAGCGCAACGCCGAAAAAGCAGGTGTGAACGTAAATTTTGAAAAAGTTGATATTCTATCGCCCAACACACCCAATGGAAATTACGATATAATAGTGAGCAACCCTCCCTATATTTGCCATAAAGAGAAAGAATTAATGCACTCCAATGTGTTTGACCATGAACCACATAGCGCACTATTTGTACCCGATGATGACCCCCTCCTATTTTACAGAACCATAACCAGGAAAGCAAATATACTGCTGAAAGATAACGGAGTTATCTATTTCGAAATCAACGAAGCGTATGGAAAAGAAACGGTAGAAATGATGCACAACTTCGGATTTAACGCCGTGATAATAAGAGATTTACAAGAAAAAGAGAGAATGATAAAGGCCGTAAGAATCAAAACTCATCAGGATTAAAATCCTGAAGATAAACTTGGATATCAGCATATAAAGTCCTGAAATTCTCTCTGAAAATCTGGTAATTATCATTTAAGCACTCCATCGCAAATGCTGCTTTAGGCGGCAAAGAGGTGTGATGACTCATTATTTCGAGCGATTTCTCTATACCCCACAGATGCTTGTAATTTTCAAGCCGCCTGCTGCTAATCATAAATGGCAAAAATCCTTTTACATCATTGGGCAGGGTGAAATAGTAGCGAAGCAGCACCATGTGGGCATTGGTCACAAAATTCTTCAACGAAATATCGGGATAGTAAAGTTGCCACTCCGAAGCCAGAAAATGGTCGAAAAGCACATCTGTAACGACGCCCGAGTAGCGCCCGTAACCCGGCTGAAGCAACTGGCTACACACCTTTGTTGACTCATGACAATCGGTAAAATAATCGATGGCACGGTGCATAAGAATCCCCTTTTTAATTGATGCCGGATAGTTGAGATAGGCTCTCCCTTTAACAGAGTCGCCTATAAAATTACCAACCATCACCTCATCATCATCACCAGAAAGAGCAAGATGTGCCAAAAAATTCATCAGAAACTATTTACTGTTTACCAATTACAAATATACCACTAAAAGATGATAAACACTCAATAATACAAAATGAAGGTCATATTGAACATCCTTATCAAAAAGTACAGATTCTTTTTGAAGTTGTCAACTATGGTTAGTAAATTTGTGATAACAACACCATTCAGTTAATCAAATATATAATCATGAAGTTTTTTAGAAAAAAGAGATTCATTATTCCTGCAATATTATTTGCTATAATAGCGGCAACTCTCTACTTTGCATCCGACATTACAAAAAATTATATAAATAAAAACGGCAAGGAGCTGCTGGGTCGTAAGATACAACTTGACGGACTAAGTTTCAACTACTACGACATATCGGTGCGTGCAACCAACCTCACAATAATGGAGGATAACGACACCGACGTTTTTGGAGGTTTCAGAGAGTTTTTTATCGATTTCGAACCATGGAAACTACTTAGCGGCGAGTACAAATTCTCGCAAGTGCTACTGGACAGCCTTCACCTCAATATCATAAAAAGGGGCGAAACATTCAATTTCGACTCACTGATACCCAACGATACAACCACAGTAGCCGACACCATTCAGGCTCCGGCATCGGAGATAAAATTCCTTGTGGAGAACATTAAACTGCAAAACAGCAGACTACACTTCTACGATGCTGATGTTAACAACAGTATAGAGCTTGAAAACATGAGCCTTACGCTGCCGCAAATAGCTTGGAACAACCAGGAGAGCAACGCCGGTATCGACTTCGTATTTGGCGAATCGGGCATGGTGCACATTGGGGCTGACGCGCATATGCAAGACGACACATACACCATCGACCTAAAAACCAAAAACATAGATATTGCATTTGTGCGCAACTACCTACTGCCCTACATGCACATCAACGATATTAACGGACTTATAGACATGGATATATCCATTAAGGGTTCGATGAGACAATACGAAAACATAGTTATCAACGGAAATTCGCAACTGGCCGATTTCATCCTTACCGATAAAGATAATACGCCATTTGTGAAGCTAAAACATGCCGATGTTAGAATTGATAGCATAAACCTTGCTACTCAACGTTTTACATTCGACACAATTAAAGTTGTAGAGCCTTATTTCTATGCTGCACTGTTTAAAGAGAACACTAATATTGAGCAGATATTTGCACCTATTTTAGAAGCTCCGGAAGATTCATCAGCAACGGAAACTAACAATAATGAGGAAGAAGTTTACTATAAAATCAATAAAATATTGATAAATGGTGGAGAAGTGGCATTTACCGACCATACTTTAAATCGTCCTTTCCACTACTCGTTGCAAGACATCAACATGGTGATGAACAACCTTGCGGCCGATGCCGCCGAAACAGATGTGGCATACTCTATAAACCTCAATAACAACGGGGCTTTAGACGGCACTACCACTTTTAGTTTGCAAGATTTTCACAAGCTAAAACACAAAATGAAAGTAGCTAAATTACAGCTGCAAAGTTTCTCGCCTTACGCTGAGTTTTATGTGGGACGCGGCATCACCGAAGGGCATTTCAGCTACGACATGAGCATCGACATGAGCAAGCACCATCTGCTTAACAACAACAGCGTATACATTCAGAGCCTCAACTTTGGCAATAAAACAGGCGACTCAACGGCAACTAAACTGCCCATTCGTTTTGCACTATACCTGCTGAAAGATAAAGACGATAAAATAGCATTCGACCTGCCTGTAACCGGAAACCCATCCGACCCGCAATTCACATTGGGCAAAATAATATGGAAAACAGTGGCCAACTTCCTGGTAAAAACTGCTGCATCACCATTCAATGCTCTTGGTTCGTTGGCGGGCGACAATCCGGATAAACTTAAAAATATCGAGTTCCAGTTTCTGCAAGACACACTGGCTCAACCACAAAAGGATATCATAGACCGATTGGCAAATATTTATCATAGCAAATCGGAACTTCTACTGGTGTTTGAGCAATACACCGATGCAAAGCAAGAGCTGGAACTGGTTGCCATTGAGGAGGCCAAAAGAGTTCATCAGAGCGAACTCGACCAGCAACGCAGTTACACAGCAGCAGAGCAACGCGAGCTATGGACACAATGGATAACATCAAAAAAAGGTGACTCCACACTATCGGAGGCAGAGATATGCCGAAATTTAGTGGGCAACGCTAAAGCAGAGATGCTGCTTACCCAAAAAATAAGTAACAGAAACATTGCACTTAATAGCTATCTTATTGAAAAAGGGATAGATAAGGCACATATAAAAATAACAAGTGCCGATTTAAAAAACATTACCGATGAGATGAAAAAACCTCATTTCAAAGTAAATATAGAGTTACCTTAACTAAACATTAACTGAACCATTTGTGCAGTTTCATTGTTAATAACAAAAAAACCTTTTAATTTTAGCCTCGTAAAACGAGACAGAGTTATTAAAATATATTATTCACAAATTAAAATATTGCTATGTTGATTGAATTAACAGATGCCAATTTCGAAGAGTTAGTATTAAAAGCCGACAAACCTGTATTGGTTGACTTTTGGGCTGAATGGTGTGGTCCATGCCGCATGATAGGTCCATTAGTGAAGGAACTAGCTGATGAATATGGTGAAAATGCCGTTATTGGCAAGATGGATGTGGACAGCAATCCCGGTGTGACAGCCAAATTTGGAATCAGAAATATTCCTACCATACTATTTTTCAAAAATGGTGAGGTGGTTGATAAATCGGTAGGTGCAGTTCCTAAAACAACACTTCAGTCAAAACTGGACGCACTTGTTTAAAAACCATATAAAGGCTGCTGTTTTTATGGCAGCCTTATTTTCCTCTCTCCCCAATACCCGTTAAACAGACAGTAAAGTTGTAGCTAAAACAGGCGACATGAAAAAACTGCTATATCTGATATCATTTTTCACAATTGCTACAATTATATCGGCACAACCGGTTGCCGACCGCACTAAGAATGTGAAAATCACAAGCGACAATAATGGAACATCTGTTCCTTATGCCAACGTGGCAAATATGCGCACCGGGTTCTGTTTTCAAAGCAACTTCAAAGGTGAGATGAAACTGTCGCTTGCCACCGGCGATACACTGCTGTTCAGGAGTATGGGCTATAAAGATACCACTATTGTAATTTCGATGAACGAAATGTTGTCGGACACAATAGTGATGAATGTTAACATAAAACCCCACATGATAAAAGAGGTGGAGGTATTGGCATTCAAATCGTATGGAGCATTTAGGAGCATGTTCGCCAACCTCGTTATTGAGGACAAAAAAAGTGCCCTCGACATGAATTTTACCATCAACACCAAAGAGATTGCAGCATTGTCAAAGGCTACTGCAGGTGGCGTTGGTATTGGCATGACCGTAGATTGGGGTTTTATCTTCGGTGAAACGCCACAGCAAAAATATAAGAAGTTCCTAGCGCAAGAGAATAAGATGGAGCGTGTAAGAAATCTAACATCACACGAAAATCTGGCCGAATTTACAGGGCTGAAAGATGCTTCACTCGATTCGTTTGTGGTATTCCTGCGTGGCAACTACACCCTTACTGCCGACCTTAGTGACTATCAAGTTATGGAATCGGTTAAAAATGCATTCGACCAGTTTCTTGCAATGCGGGAAGGAAAAGGGAAGAATTAAAAAGCTTCACCACTTTATATTAATTAAAGTTGGTTACTTGTTTGAACACACAATTGCAATTCTATATTAAGACATAAAATTCGCAACTGCTACTCAACAACTTGTTCTCCAACTTCCAACCCCTCTCTAATCGATACTTTTATGCCATTTGACAGGCCTGGTTTTATGACTCTTTTATGGGGCTTGCCATTTTCTAAAACCATAACATAAATACTGTCATTATTGAAGTGTATAAGCCTTTCGTCAATTACCACAACACCAGTATCGCATCCCAATGGTATGGTAGCCGAGGCGGTGAAGCCGGGTTTTAGGAGGCTGCTTTTCCCATTGGTGATTATTCGTGCCTCTACAGGAAACTTTACAACTCCTTCGGCACTCTCTCCTTTGGGATGTATCAACGACCAGTGGGCTCTAAGTGTTATGCTATCCAGTGCGTTGACTGTGAGCATGAAATCATCTCCTTTATTAATTTTCACTACTTCATTTTCGCTAAGTTTTGTTTTGAAGTTGTAGTACTCCAAGTCGGCCATAAGTGCTATGGTGGTACCATCATTGAAGTTGTTCCTTTCTGTAACGCTGGAGCCTTCTTTCACAGGTAGTTCAAGTATGGTGCCGTCAAGAGTTGCAAGTACCATGTCCGATATGTCGTTATTGCCAGCCTTGAATCCCTTCTCCACTATTTCGAGCTGGCGGATTGACGATTCATACTCCGCTTGTTTCACCATAAATATGCGTTGTGCCTCTTCAAAATCGGCTTTTGATATTACTCCCGATGAGTAAAGGTATTCGTTGCGAGTGAATATCTGCTTCTCTATATTAAATTGAATTCTAGAGGTTTCGGCATTGCGGGTTGCCTGCTCCACGCTTTGCGGGTCAGCAATCAGACGTATTTGTGCTATTGCATCTCCTTTGTTGAGTTTTTGACCCACTTCAACAAATATTCTCTCTACTATACCCGATAGCCTAGATTTTATCTCTACCTCTCTCTCGGGAATTATAGTTCCTGTAAGCCGTACACTATGAGTTATATCGCCTTTTTCAGCTATTATGGTTTTTACGGTGTTTTTTTCAGGCTTTGTCCACACAACCAATATTATGCTTACTGCTATAAGCAGTGCTATTATCACCAAGGGGCGATAGTTGGATTTTGTTTTAGTTCGATTCATGGTTTATTGCTTCTACTGGTGTTATGTCGGCGGCTTTGCGTGCAGGATATAGCCCGGCTAGGCTCCCGGAGATTACCAATGTTATGATTGCTCCCATAGCTAATGAAATATTAACGACCACCCCCTGAACAATAGAACTATCAGCATCGGTTGAGTCGAAAAGAGTGATGTTAATCAAAAATGAGATAAACATGCCCAGTAACATGCCTATTATACCTGCAATCAGAGTTATAAGCACGCTTTCGGTCAGTATCATTGATAACACTTGACTTGATTTTGCACCCAGTGCTTTACGAATGCCAATCTCTTTAGCTCGTTCTTTTACCACTATAATCATGGTGTTGCAGATGCCCAGCATACCTGTAAGCAGCAGGCTTAACCCTATTGCCCACAGAAAAACTTTGATGGTGCCAAACAGGCTGTTGAATGATTTTACCTGCTCTTTTCTGTTGAAAACATACATTGCTTTGGTGTCTTCGGGAACATAATTGTACCGCCGTGCCAGATAGCTGTTTATACTTTTTTCGTAGCTTGCTGCAGTACTCTCGGAGGTGGTTACTATACCAAACTCAGTAAATTTGTCCTCATAATCAATTGTTTGACACATGGTGGAAATGGGGATAAATATCTTTTTTTGTTCTGCTTGGTCGAATAGTGAACCCTTTTTAAGCACACCGGTTATCATGAACCAGGTATCTGTTATTTTTATGTATTGCCCCAGAGCATTTGTGTTACCAAATATCTCTTCGGCTGCTCTGCTTCCAATTATCGCCACTTTACGGTTCTGTTTCTCATCCCAAGGGTTGAACAGTCTTCCATGGTTTATTGTAAGTAGTTTTATCGAGAAGTATTGCGCACCTACACCACTTATTGTGTAGTTTGATGAATTGCCATTGCTATTAACGACCAAGGCTGATGTGCTTTTTTGTGGTGATATTACAGTTATGTCGGGAAATGCAGTGTAGATATCATCAATGAGCCTGCTGTCGAATAGTATTGGCCGTTTATTTACCGATTCGGAATCAGCCATTCCCGCATAAAACCAGAGGCTATTCTGAGCATAATTACCAAATATTCGCATAACTCCATCCTGCAAGCCTTGTCCTGCACCAACAAGTAAAATCAATATCATAACTCCCCATGCCACACCAAACCCGGTTAATATATTCCGGCTCTGGTGTTGCTTTATACTTTCAATCGCCAATAGGAGGTTGAGTTGTATATCAAGGAGTTTTTGATTCATCCGCATTTTGATTTATAAATTTAACAAAGCGTTAAATAGAAGTTTTGACAATATTACAATGGGAATCAGAAATATGCCTATCGTTTTCAGTGACTTTACATGGCTGATTTTAGATAGTTTTGTCAATAGAAATGATAATGCTATTACTAGCACGATGTCGTATATGTCAAAACCGTTGGCTATTTTAAAGAGGGTTGTATTTAATGGAGAAACATCAAAAATTGATGATAACTTAAAAAGATATTTATCCGAAAACTCTTCTCTGGTAAATGATGTTTGAGTTGCTACCCAGCACCATCTTAATATATTGCGAATAAAATATACGAACGATGCTAATATGGTAGCTTTATAGCTTGCTTTAAGGGTTATTCTGAACTTTAAAACATAGGCTCCGGTAAAAACAGAGAGACCAATGAATCCGATAACCAAAAGGTTGCCAATAAGATAAAGCAGGTAATTCCAAAAAAAGAATTTTAAAGAGTAGGTTATCTCACCCGTTTTTTGAATTACAATAAGATAATCGACATACTTCCCGATAAAGAATATCAAGGCAAACAGAAGCAATATATGCCATGTTTTGAAAGAGTTGAATAGTGTCTTATTTTGCATTTTGCTCAAACTGTTTTTCCAGGTTCTTAAAGCGTGATAAACTCTCTACTTCGCTCTTACTCAATGGTTCTTCCTGAAGTATATTCTGATGTTCCCAATATTCTGCATCATATTGGCCACTGTTCTTATAAAAATCGCCTTTGTTCGATACTACATTTCTCTTCTTAATGCGGTCGATATTTTTCCTTTTAGTGCTGTGTTCATTAAATATTATTGTGTTTACTTTAGTATGAGTAGCTGTATTGCCCGAAAAATCGAAGCCCACTTCACGATAGAAAAACGGTAAGTATTTTCCGTCAGTCATTGTGTATTTATACTGTTGTTTTTTCATCATACCTCTTGATGTGTAAACAGCATGCTCCCAATCAACAATAGCGTAGGTATCAGCATTTACTATAAATTCACCTTTGTGGGTAAAGAAGCCTTTTTGTTCGAAAGCCATCTTTAAGCATAAGTCACCATTTTTGTCTTTTAGCGATCCTACAAGGGTAAGTTCTCCTCTGTTTAAAGCCATATCCAACAAATTGTTTCCGAAAAAATCGCTCTCCTCACCTTTGTTTTCTATTCTATATCGTCGCAGTGGATTTGCTTTAATAAGCGTATAGAAGTTGTTTTCAGTTTCGGGGAACATCTTTAGTATTAGGGCTATCCAAAGTTTTGTTTTTGTCTCGGTGTAGTCGTCGGATTTCCGTAGAGCTATAATTTCGGCGGTTATATTGCTACCATCCGTGCCATACCCCTTATCCTGTATCGCCACTGTGGCTTCGGTAAGACGGTCGGTGGCGTCGTTAAGATTATTGTATATCACTTCACGGTAAAATGCATTGGAGTAGTGAAGAGAGGTAGGATAATTTTTTCTAAAGTTTTTCTTGATGTTGGCAACTATAGATTGAAGCGAGTCATCGGGAATCACTGCAACTTCGGATAGATACCAAGTTTTTGGACGAACATAAATTGTTATATTGTCAGATAAAATGGGGGGGGGTGATAATTATAGTATCGTTAAATGAAATGTGTGTTACAGCCAACGAATCTGTGCCATCAGATATAAACTGAAGTTTGAAATCTCCGTTGAAGTTGGTAACACTACCTTCCGGTTGCCCCAATACTGATATGTGAGTATAAGGAACAGGCAGAGAATCGGTAGTGCTGACTACCGTACCTGTAATTAATCTATTTTGATTGATCTGGCACCAAGCTGGCACTATAGCAATCAGTAATGCAAAAGCAATTAGAATTTTCTTTTTCATAAATAGTTAAATTATAAATCACTACAAAACCTTTATCTTAATTTATTTAATATGAAGATAATATTAAATAATATAAAACTAATGGTTTTATTCTTTTATATAAAATTAGTTCTTAAAATTATTATTCTACTCGATAAGAGCCGTAATTTAACAACCAACTTCTCTCTCTTTCTCATTTTTTCCATTCCTTCATATTTAACATGTTGCAAAACAGTTATAAATTGGGCGTTAACTGTGGTTTTATCATATTAAAAGCGTTAATTTTGTGCCTTTGATAAAAACAAACAGTTAAATTATGGCAGACAATAAAAATCAACTGTTATTTTCTGATTTTCCATCTATTTCTACACAAGAGTGGATGGACAAAATCGTAGCTGACCTTAAAGGAGCCGATTTTGAGAAAAAACTGATGTGGAGAACAACTGAGGGATTCAGCGTTCGCCCCTTTTACAGAAGCGAAGACCTGGAACCTATCAACTATCTGAACTCACTTCCCGGTGAATATCCTTATGTAAGAGGCAATCATGCCAATTCAAACAAATGGCTCGTTCGTCAGGAAATTGCTGTTAATGATATAGCCGAAGCTAATAAAAAAGCTATCGGGCTACTATCAAAAGGTGTAAATTCTTTCGGATTTCATTTCAGTGACGACTCTCTTATTTCAGAGAGCAATATCGCCGCACTTATCAAGGGCATCAACATTGAAGAGGTAGAAGTTAACTTCGCTACTTGCAGTGGCAATAAAAAACTTGCTGAAGCTGTGGTTGCTACTTTCAACAAGGCAGGTGCCAAAAAACAAAACGTGTATGGCTCTATTAACCACGACCAACTGGGCAACTTAACCATCAAAGGTGCATCTTGCTCAACCATGGATGAGCTGTTCGGTTACACAAAAGAGGTTGCAGAAATTGCCAAGGATTACCCCAATTTCCAAACCGTAACCGTTAATGCACGCCACTTCAACAATGCAGGTGCTACAATAGTTCAGGAGCTTGCATTTGGCCTTTCGATGGGAGCCGAATATCTGTCAGCCCTTGTAAATAAAGGAATGAGCATCGACGCAGCTGCGGCCGCCATTCGCTTCACCTTCGGAGTAGGTTCTAACTACTTCATGGAGATTGCTAAATTCAGGGCTGCACGTCTTCTTTGGTCAAAAATAGTAGAGGCTTACAAGCCTTCTTCAAAAGAGGTGACCAAAATGCACATCCATGCCGAGACATCGAAATGGAATAAAACAATATTCGACCCCAACGTGAATATGCTTCGCACACAAACTGAGGCTATGAGTGCCGCATTGGGTGGTGTAGCATCACTTACAGTACTTCCTTTTGATGTTACATTCAAATCGGCCGATGATTTCTCTGAGAGAATTGCACGTAACCAGCAACTTCTTCTTAAAGAGGAGTCATATTTCGATAGAATCGTTGATGCGGCAGGTGGTTCGTACTACATCGAAAACCTTACCGACAGCATTGCGCAAGAGGCATGGAAACTATTCCTCGAGGCAGAAGATAAAGGAGGATACCTTGCAGCTCTTAAAGCAGGTTTCGTTCAGCAACTTGTGAAAGCATCTGCCGACACACGCCGCAAAAACGTTGCTACCCGTCGCGAGAACCTTCTTGGAACCAACCAATTCCCCAATATTAACGAACAGATGCTTAACCGCATCGAAGCCAAAGAGAGCGACTGTAGCAAGCCATCGGGCGATACCGTTGAGCCTATCGTTCTATTCCGCGGTGCCGAAGAGTTTGAAGCACTACGCCTTGCAACCGAAAAAGCAGTTCGTCGTCCTAAAGTATTTATGCTTACCTACGGTAACCTTGCAATGCGCCTTGCACGCTCACAATTCTCGGGTAACTTCTTCGGATGTGCAGGATATGAAATTATTGATAATCTTGGTTTCGACACTGTTGAAGCAGGCGTAGAAGCTGCAAAAGCAGCCAAAGCCGATATCGTGGTGCTATGTAGCTCTGATGATGAGTATGCAGAGGCAGCTCCCGCAGCATTCAAAGCACTTAATGGTGCTGCACAGTTTGTTGTGGCTGGTGCTCCGGCTTGCACCGACGACCTAAAAGCACAAGGTATTCAGCACTTTGTAAATGTTAAGAGCAACGTACTAGAGACGCTGAAAGGCTTTAATACAGTTTTGGGAATTAAGTAATTAAATTCTATTGAAGGATGAAACCAAATTTTAAAGATATCAATATAAAAATGGGACAGGGTGCCGTTGACGGTAACGCCTGGACTCAAAAACACGGAATTAAAAAAGATTGGGTAACCCCCGAGCAGATTCCTGTTAAAGGTGCCTATACCAAAGAGGACCTTGAAAATATGGAGCACCTCAACTATGCTGCAGGTTTGCCTCCATACCTACGCGGACCATACTCGGCGATGTATGCCATGCAACCATGGACTATCCGTCAGTATGCCGGTTTCTCTACCGCTGAGGAGTCTAACGCATTCTACCGTCGTAACCTTGCTGCCGGACAGAAAGGTCTTTCGGTAGCATTCGACCTTGCAACACACCGCGGCTACGATGCCGACCACGAGCGCGTAGTGGGCGACGTGGGTAAAGCGGGTGTATCAATCTGCTCTATCGAAGATATGAAAATACTGTTTGATGGTATTCCATTGAATAAGATGTCTGTTTCGATGACAATGAACGGAGCTGTTCTTCCTATTCTTGCCTTCTACATAGTGGCAGGTCTTGAGCAGGGTGCCAAACTTGAGGAGATGGCAGGTACAATCCAGAACGATATCCTTAAGGAGTTCATGGTGCGTAACACCTACATTTATCCACCGGAGTTCTCGATGAAGATTATTGCTGATATCTTCGAATATACTTCTCAGAACATGCCTAAGTTCAACTCGATATCTATTTCGGGTTACCACATGCAAGAGGCCGGTGCCACTGCCGATATCGAGCTTGCCTATACCCTTGCCGACGGTCTTGAGTACCTTCGCGCAGGAGTTAATGCCGGCATGAATATCGATGCTTTTGCACCTCGTCTATCGTTCTTCTGGGCCATTGGCATGAACCACTTTATGGAGATTGCAAAAATGCGTGCTGCACGTATGCTTTGGGCAAAAATTGTTAAGCAGTTCAACCCAAAAAATCCGAAATCACTTGCCCTACGTACACACAGCCAGACATCCGGATGGTCGCTTACCGAGCAGGATCCGTTCAACAACGTGGGGCGTACATGTATCGAGGCTATGGGTGCTGCACTTGGACACACTCAGTCGCTTCACACCAATGCGCTGGACGAAGCTATCGCACTTCCAACCGATTTCTCGGCACGCATTGCCCGTAACACTCAGCTTTATATTCAGAATGAAACCGAGGTATGCCGTGCTGTTGACCCATGGGCAGGTTCATATTATGTAGAGTCGCTTACCAAAGAGTTGGTTGACAAAGCATGGGCTCACATCGAAGAGGTTGAGAAACTTGGCGGCATGGCCAAAGCAATCGAATCGGGTATTCCAAAAATGCGTATCGAAGAGGCTGCTGCCCGTACTCAGGCGAAGATCGACAGTGGAAACCAAACCATCGTTGGTGTTAACAAATACCGTCTTGAGAAAGAGGACCCTATCGATATTCTTGATATTGACAACACCGCAGTGCGTGCACAGCAGATTGAGCGACTTAACGAGCTTCGCGCCAACCGTGACGAGGCTAAAGTGAAAGCTGCTCTTGAGGCTATCACCAAAGCAGTAGAAACCAAGCAAGGCAACCTTCTTGCACTAGCCGTTGAAGCTGCTAAGCTACGTGCTTCACTGGGTGAAATTTCGTATGCTTGTGAAAAAATAGTAGGAAGATATAACGCTGTGATTCGCTCTATCTCTGGAGTTTACTCTGCCGAAGCCGGCAACGACTCCGACTTTGAAAAAGCCCGTCAACTGGCAGCTAAGTTTGCCAAGATGGATGGTCGTCAACCACGTATAATGGTTGCTAAAATGGGTCAGGACGGTCACGACCGCGGTGCCAAAGTTGTAGCAACAGGTTATGCCGATATAGGTTTCGACGTTGACATGGGTCCTCTGTTCCAGACTCCGGCCGAAGCTGCAAAACAGGCAGTAGAGAACGACGTTCACGTGCTTGGTGTATCATCACTGGCAGCAGGTCACAAAACTCTTGTACCACAAGTTATCGAAGAGCTTAAAAAACTTGGTCGTGAAGATATTATGGTTATCTGTGGTGGCGTTATCCCCGCACAGGATTACCAATATCTATACGATGCAGGTGCTGTAGCAATCTTTGGTCCGGGTAGCTCGGTAGCAAAAGCAGCAACCGAAATACTTGAGATTCTTATCAAGGTTCACGAAGCCTGATAATCAGGCACTAAACCTATAAATTCAAGCAACCCGCCAGCATTAGTTGGCGGGTTGTTTTTTAATTAATCTTTACGTTTATTGGAACTGCAACCATAGTTATATCTTTTTACTTCGATTATAAGAAACGGAAAAGCAATACAAGAAAATAA
>CAZWOA010000005.1:32696-62693 GCA_964635545.1 uncultured Marinilabiliaceae bacterium | reverse complement strand
GCAAAGAAATCCTTAACTCTCTTAATGGTTGAAAATCCAGCGGGAAACAATTTTTCGTGTAAATACGTAATTTATTCTCACTCCGCCATCTCTTTCACTATCTCGTAAACCTCATTGGTCGATTTAACTGATTTTATAGTGATGTAGAGTTTGTCGCGCCCCTCATTCATCTTGGCTTTCACTGAGTTGCCCTGTAGCCATCCCAATAACTTGGTGAACAGTGGCGACTGGTAAAACGCTGATTCTTTGTTACTTACAAGATACATGTAAAGCAGATTATTTTTGAATACTATCTTTTCTATGCCTATTGACTTGCTTATGCGGCGTATCTTGACAACAGTAAATAGCCTTTCGCCGGCTTCGGGAATCTCACCGAATCTATCTATCAGGTTGTTTCTGAACTGTGCCAACTCTTCATCAGTATCAATATTATCGAGGCTGCGGTAAAGTTCCATCCGCTCGGCCACATTCGATATATACTCTTCGGGGAATCGCATCTCTTCATCGGTCTCAATGCTGAAGTCGGTTACAAATTCCTTGGGTGTCTGTGCCAACTCCTCTTCAAACACATCACGATATTCGGTCTCTTTAAGTTCAAGAAGTGCCTCATTAAGAATGCGTTGATAGGTTTCGTAACCAATATCGGAAATGAAACCGCTCTGCTCACCGCCCAGCACGTCTCCTGCCCCACGTATGTCGAGGTCCTGCATCGCTATGTTGAAGCCGCTGCCAAGGTCGGAGAACTCCTCAATTATACGTAGTCTTCGCCTTGCATCTTCGGTTAAAACCGATGGTGGAGGAGCCAGCAGATAGCAGAAAGCCTTTTTGTTGCTTCGTCCCACACGACCACGCAACTGGTGTAGCTCGCTAAGCCCAAACTGATGCGCATTATTGATTATAATTGTGTTGGCGTTGGGTATATCGAGACCCGATTCTATGATTGTGGTGGCAATAAGCACATCATATTCACCCGAAATGAAGTCGAGCATCACATTTTCGAGTGTCGTTCCGTCCATCTGGCCATGGGCAACCACTGTTTTAACTTTTGGTAGAAGCTGGTTTATTCGTTTTTCCAGTTCGTATATATTCTGTATCCTGTTATTGATGATGAACACCTGACCGTTGCGTTGTATCTCAAACTCAATGGCTTCGCGCATTATATCGTCATTGAAAGTGTGCACCTCAGTAACTATGGGCTGCCTGTTGGCCGGAGGCGTGTTGAGTATGCTCAGGTCGCGGGCTCCCATAAGCGAGAATTGCAGTGTGCGCGGTATCGGTGTGGCAGTAAGTGTAAGAGTATCAACATTTACACGTATCGCCCTCAGTTTCTCCTTCACGCTAACACCAAAACGCTGCTCCTCATCGATTATCAGCAGTCCTAAATCTTTGAATTTCACATCCTTAGCTACCAATCTGTGAGTGCCGATTATTATATCAACCTTGCCATCTTCCAAATCTTTAAGTGCCTTTTTCACATCTTTGGGTTTGCGCAATCGGCTCACATAGCTTATGTTGCAAGGGAAATCGGCCAGTCGCTCCTTAAATGTGTTGTAGTGCTGAAATGCCAATATGGTGGTTGGCACAAGCACTGCCACCTGTTTGTTGTCGGTAACGGCTTTAAAAGCAGCACGTATCGCCACTTCAGTTTTCCCAAATCCCACATCGCCACACACGAGCCTATCCATTGGCGAGTCACTCTCCATATCCACCTTAAGTGCCTGGGTAGCTTTATATTGGTCGGGCGTATCTTCATAAATGAACGATGCCTCGAGTTCGGTTTGCAGATATGAATCGGGCGAAAACTGAAACCCAGGCTCTGCCTTACGCTGTGCATAGAGTGCTATCAGCTCACGGGCAATATCCTTAACTTTGCTCTTGGTCTTCTCCTTCAGTCGCTGCCATGCTCCAGTGCCAAGTTTATGAACTGATGGCGGTGTGCCGTCCTTACTTTTGTATTTACTGATGCGGTGCAGCGAGTGTATGCTCACCAGAAGGGTGTCGTTATCGCGGTAGATAAGGCGTATAGCCTCCTGCGGCTTGCCGTTTACTTCGGTATGCACCAATCCTCCAAACTTACCAATTCCATGGTCGGCATGCACCACATAGTCACCGGTATTGAGTTTGCTTAGTTCGCGCAGTGATATCGATTGCTGTGCAATTCTTGTATTATCTGTGCGGAGGGTGAATTTATGGTAACGCTCAAATATCTGGTGGTCGGTATAGAAACATTGCCTTAAGTCATTGTCGATGAAGCCTTCATGAAGTGCGATATTCTCTTCTCGATAGCTGATGCCGGCGCCACGGTCGGTAATGATGGAGCGCAAACGGTCGAGCTGCTTGGCATTGTCCGATAAAATATGAATATCGTAAGCATCCTGTATCTTTTCAAGCAGATTGGCTTCCAAAAGTTCGAAATTCTTATGAAACACCGGCTGTGGCGATATGCTGAATTTCAGAATGTTAGAAGATTTTAATTCATTTTTCGTACCATAGGTCACCACGGTTTGTCTTTTCAGATGACTCACCCACTCGTCGCCCTTGCAGAATGAGGAAAGCGACATCTTGTTCTCCTCATCGCGTTTGGCATTGGCTTTTGAAATCTTATCGATGGAGTCGTTCATCATGTCGATAATGAATGACGGACTATCCACCCACACTGTGCATCGCTCGGGAAGGGCCTGCGAAAGTGGCATCATCTCCTTAATGCGTGTGTTATCGTTGATATTGGGAACAATAACTATGTTGGATAGTTTCTCCTTCGATAGTTGCGACTCGAGGTCAAAACTGCGGATGGAATCCACTTCATCACCAAAGAAATCTATGCGGTAGGGATTCTCATCAGAAAAAGAAAAAATATCGATTATCGACCCCCGCACAGCATATTGACCGGGCTCAAAAACAAAATCAACCCTCTCGAAATGGTATTCGTTGAGCACATCAATGGTGAAACTAAGGTCGATGCGGTCGCCCACGGCAATCTTTAACATGTTGTCGTTGAGCTGTTCCGATGATATTACCCGCTCGATAATGGCTTCGGGATAGGTGACTATAAAAATATTGGGATTACGCGCCGAAAGCAGCAAACTTAGCGTTTCGGTACGCATCAATATATTCTGCGGATCCTGCTCACCATTGTCGGCACCTCTTTTATATGATGATGGCAGAAAAAATACGGGCTCTTCACCAAGCAGTTGGGTGAGGTCGTAGTATTGGTAGGCAGCCGTCTCGCGATCGGGCGCAATCACAATGTGAGTGCCGGTGCTGCTGCACGACGCCTGCACAACTGCACGTGCCGATGCGGTGAGCCCTTCGGTGTATATGTTGCCTTCCTGCTTAGATATCAGATTGATAAGCTGCTTTATCTGAGGAGCCTCTTTGTATAATTGCAGAATTTTATTCGCCACTGTTTTTTTTGCAAAGTTAATAAAGTGTCACGTTTTCAACTGGTGTAACGGGTATTTTTACATTCATGTTACTCAACTACAATCACCACTCCCGATGCTTCTGTCTTGCCACGGGTGGACATTGATGATTTTTTCTTGGTTGTTTTATCGTCAATATAGATTTTTATGTAGTATAATCCCTTTTTCTTAAATTTGAAATCGATGGTTGTGTAACCATCAGCACCTGGTTGCGGCATCTCATTTTTCCAGATGCTCACCTCTTCATTTTCACTAAAATCTTTGTATGACCTTATTTTGTTAATCTGTGCTTTGGTCATGCTTTGTGGCATTGAAAAGTATTGGGCCATCACGCAATATGGTTCTTTTTTATCATCTAATGTCTTGAAACTCAGCGATACACCCTTGTTGAGTTTTGTATTTCTGGTAAAAGGTTTGAAATCGAGATACCTGTCTAAAAACTCTTCATAATACCTGAACTCGCCGCCATGGGTTGCATAGCCAATTCCCACATAGTTATGGTCTTTATCGATGCAGGTTTTCTTATGACCGTCGTAGGGTGCTTTTTCGGCCATAAAACTGTCGTGCATCTCCATCATTTGTGCTGATATCGATTCATCATCAGTATCAAGCGGTTCGGAACTTGATATTGATGAAGCATTTTCACTCACATGGTCGGTGCCACCTGCTGCCGCATAGCGAGTAAAAGGCGTTGAGCCATCCAGTCCGAAGTGCCCCATAAAACCATTTTTAGCACCCTCTACGCATATCTGGTTAGCCACACGGCTTGCAAGAATGTCGAGCTTCACGGGTTGTACATTATAGGCCGCCCTACTTTTGTTGATGTATTCTACTTGCTTAAGTTTCAGCATTATAGCTTTCTTCGAGTCCTTAAATTCCGAATGACGAGTCTCTTTGTCATTGAGTTTCAGATAGTACTCTATCTCTTGGGCTGTTTGTGCAACACCAATAAATGCAGTACTGATAAATAGTGAAAGAAATGCAATGATAAACCTTGAAGCAGTAGTTGTCATATTATTTGTTTAATGAATAACAGAAATATACTACAAAAAATTTGCCAGAGAAAGAGAGAGTGTCGAGGATAGAGGATAGAGGGTAGATGGTAGAGGGTGGAAAGCCTTAAAAGCCGTGGGACGGGGACTTAGTGGTAAAAGAGTTTAAGAGTTAAATAGTGGAGCTCCAGTGGAAGGTGGAAGTAGAGAAGGTAGTAAAAGCTGTATTACAAGGGAAACACGCAGGTGTCGTTTACCGTAAAAAACAAATATCTCCCGCAGGACTTGTTCCGTCTATGCTGGATATCTCTCTCTGTGTTCTTTGTGCCTCTGTGGTTAAAAACTGGTTCACGCAGAACTTGTCCCGTCAGAACGGGAGAACGCTAAACCTGTCCCGAATAACGGGAGGCATCACTAAGATCGCAAAGAAATTCTTAATTTCCTTTATGGTGAAATATTATCTCCCGCGGAATTCGCGGATAACACAGAACTTCTTAACTCCCTTAATGGTTAATGGCCATCAACAGTATAATAAGAAGAAAAAGGGCCGACACACATTTGTATCAGCCCGAATTCAAGGTTTAGTTAAGAATTAATTATTAGGAGTTATGTAAACGTAAGAAATCTTCAGCCTTATTCACCATATTGCTGCTACCCACATAAAATGGCGTGCGCTGGTGAAGCTCTGACGGCTTAATATCTAAAATGCGAGTTTTCCCATTGGTAGCTTTTCCACCGGCCTGCTCTACAAGCATTGCCAACGGGTTACACTCAAATAATAGCCTCAGTTTACCATTGGGCGCGCTATCGGTCTCGGGATAGATAAATACTCCACCCTTCAATAAATTACGATGAAAATCGGACACCAACGAGCCAATATATCGAGATGAGTAAGGACGATTGGTGTCAGCATCCTTCTCCTGACAATATTTTATATATTGCTTTACCCCTTTAGGGAATTTCAAATAATTACCTTCGTTAATGGAGTATATTGTACCATCTTCGGGGGTTGTTAAATTAGGATGCGAGAGGCAGAACTCACCTATAGACGGATCGAGCGTGAAACCATTAACACCCTGACCTGTAGTATAAACCAGTATGGTAGAACTTCCATACACTATATATCCGGCGGCAATCTGCTCGGTGCCTTTCTGCAAAAAATCCTCCAGTGTAGCCTTTGTGCCAATAGGTGTAACCCTACGATAAATACTAAAAATAGTACCTATCGACACATTAACATCAATATTCGAACTTCCATCAAGCGGATCCATCAGGAATACATATTTGGCGTCTTGCGCCATTTCGCCATCAAGAAAAATAAACGTATCGTTCTCCTCCGAAGCAATTCCGCACACTTCGCCACTATTATATAGCGACTCCATAAATAAGTCGTTGGAATAGATATCAAGTTTTTTCTGACTTTCACCCTGTATATTTATCTGACCCACATCGCCAAGTATATCTACCAGTCCGGCCTTATTCACCTCACGGTTTACAATCTTTGCAGCTATGGCCACATGATGAAGGAGATTGGAAAAATCGCCCTGCGCCTGCGGGTACTTCAGCTGGTTGTAAAGAATAAACTCATTTAGTGTTATTAGTGAGTTCTTTTTCATAGCCGTGTGAAAGTTTATTTCTGTTAACGGGTTAAACTAATAATTTGAAATAAAATTAAAAAATGTAAAAACTATTTAAAATGACTTTTCTCAACAACTAATATTTTTTTTGTTCTTGATTGAAAAAATCTGCTGTTTTTTTAACTTTGACCCCAGTTGATAATCGTAATTTTACCACATCAGGGTTTGCAGGTGCTTTTTTTAACAAAATTATCCACAAAAAATAATTATTGATGAAAGTTTATAAGTTTGGTGGAGCTTCGGTGAAGGATGCCGATGGCGTTCGTAATCTGGCTGAAATTGTGAAATCTATTGACGAACCGCTTGTGGTGGTGATATCTGCAATGGGAAAAAACACCAATGCATTTGAGGCACTGCTAAAGGAATATATGAGTCGTAACCAGGCGGGTGTAGGCAGTCAATTTGGTATTATACGCGAATTCCATCAACAAATAATAGACGAATTGATGGGCTCGGGCAATCTGTACCAGCCATTTTTCGACTCACTGATATCGATGTTGCACAATAGGCTACTGAAAGAGCCTTCATTGAACTATGACTTTGAGTATGACCAGATTGTGAGCTTCGGAGAGCTGCTTTCTACATCAATAGTGAGTGGATATCTCAATTCGGTGAATATCTACAACAAATGGATTGACGTAAGGCAATGCCTCAAAACCGATGATACATACAGGGATGCGGGCGTTGATTGGGAACTTACCACTAAGTTTGTGAAGGATACTTTTTTAAATTCCAAACACAAACTATTTATCACGCAGGGTTTTATAGGTTCCTCCATCAATAATTTAACTACTACGCTTGGTCGCGAGGGATCGGATTATACTGCTGCTATTCTTGGGCATATACTTGATAGTGATAATGTTACCATCTGGAAAGATGTGCCCGGCGTACTTAGCAGCGATCCACGCTGGTACCCCAAAGCTGAGTTAATTCCTGAGATTTCATATTGGGAAGCAATAGAGCTTACATATTATGGTGCCCAAGTTATTCACCCAAAAACACTTAAACCACTGCAAAACAAGAAGATACCACTACTTGTAAAATCATTTATTGACCCTACTCTACCAGGAACAATCATACACAAACTAAAGGAGAAGATTGATTTTCAGCCAATTATAATCCGCAAAACCAATCAGGTGATGATATATATATCGCCTCGGGATTTCTCATTTATAATGGAGGATAATCTGAGTGATATTTTTGCAGTTTTCAGCAAGTTACGTATAAAAGTTAACCTGATGCACAATAGTGCCCTTAAATTTTCGGTGTGTATCGACTCCACTCCCCTTTTAAATGAGCTTATAGATGACCTTAATTGTAAATATAATGTTACGATGATTGATAATCTTGAACTTATCAATATTAGATTTTACAATCAAAATATTATTGATGAAGTTATTAGGGATAAAGAGATTGTTGACACTCAAATAACATCAATAACAGCCCGTTATGTATTAAAAGCCTCTGAATGGCACTTCGG
Source organism: uncultured Marinilabiliaceae bacterium (assembly GCA_964635545.1). GTDB lineage: Bacteria > Bacteroidota > Bacteroidia > Bacteroidales > Marinilabiliaceae > JAGPIS01. The sequence continues at coordinate 55,162 of CAZWOA010000005.1, read as the reverse complement.
ATGATGTAAAAAAATTAAGGGTGACTGCTATTTTATGCGTCACCCTTCTATTTTCAGTTTAATTCAATTACAACACCCGCTCTGTAGCCCTTTAGTTCGCCGTATTCATCTCTCGATTCGTAGGCAATCATCACTTTCAGTACCTTTTTCTCAAATTTTGCAGCCCGTGCATCATATTGCCAGCACTCCCAGAAGTGGAGCCTCGATGCCAAGTCGCGATCAAAACCTTCCATAATCTCCATATCCTTAACCTCCTCGGTGGTCATCAACTCCCCATTGGCAAACCGATAAGCCTTCGCCTGATGCTTATATACCGACTCAAAAAGCTCGTCAACCAATTTGGTGCCATTCAATTTTGCAATTTGATCGACCAGCCATGGTTGGTTATCATCAACAGCCTTAATATCAACAGAATATTGAATAGTATCGGCTACAAGATTCATGTTTATTGATTGATTATAAACACCTTCAGTCTTCTGAGGCGTATTACATGCCGAAAACAACAGCAAAGAAGCTACAATATATGATAGAATAATTTTCATCATTTATCTGTTGAAAAGTAATCTTTCGCCCCTCACCGACCTGTCGATTACACCATTATTATATATGTGCTTGCCATTTACGAATGTGTGCAACACCTTGTGACTGAATGTGGTACCCTCAAAAGGCGACCATCCGCATTTATACAGCACATTAGCCTTATTCACCTTCCAACTATCTGTGGAAGAAACAATTACCAAGTCGGCTTTATATCCTTCACGTATAAAACCACGATTTTTAATGCTGAAAAGTTTCGCAGGAGCATGACACATCTTATCAACCACCTTTTCGTAGGTGAACACCCCTTGTTTTACCATCTCAAGCATTGCCGGCAGCGAATGTTGCACCAGCGGACCGCCCGATGGAGCCTTCAAATAGCTATTGTTTTTCTCTTCAATGGTATGAGGGGCATGGTCGGTGGCAACCACATCCAATCGATTGTCATTAAGTGCCTTACGCAATGCTTCACGGTCTTCGGCAGTTTTTATTGCCGGATTCCACTTTATGCGTGACCCATATTTTTTATAATCACCATTGCTGAACCACAAATGGTGCACACACACCTCACCAGTAACATTTTTACTGCTGATATCGCCGGCCTCGAGCAACGACATCTCCTGCCCAGTAGATAGATGCAATATATGCAGCCTCGTGCCATACTTATGTGCCAGCTCGGCCGCCTTAGCCGATGATTTATAGCAAGCCTCAGCCGAGCGTATCAAGTGGTGACTGCCAAAATCGATATTATCGCCATATTTCGACTTATAATGCTCCAGATTAGCCTTTATGGTGGCTTCATCCTCGCAATGGGTGGTCATCAACATAGGTATCTCGGCAAATATGCGGCTCAATGTATCATTGTCATCCACCAACATATTTCCGGTTGATGAGCCCATAAAAATCTTAATTCCGCACACATTTGAAGGATTAGTTTTTGCCAACTCATCAAAATTATCATTGGTAGCACCCATGTAAAACGAGTAGTTAACCGCCGATTTTTCGGATGCAATCCTATATTTATCCTCGAGTAACTCCTGAGTCACCGTTTGTGGGTTTGTATTGGGCATCTCCATGTACGATGTTATACCGCCTGCTGCAGCAGCAGTAGATTCGGAAGCTATATCGCCCTTATGAGTCAGCCCCGGCTCGCGAAAATGCACCTGGTCGTCAATCACGCCCGGCATCAACAGCAATCTCTCACAATCGATTACAGTATCAGCTGTTGGTAAAACATTATCAGCATCAATTATTTTTTCAATAATATCATTATTGATAAGGAGCGAACTTTTTTTACTTACTCCCTCATTTATAATTGTGGCGTTTTTTAATAGTATTGTTGACATATCCCAATGTTTTTTAGCGGTTGTATTTTTTGAAATAGCTTCCAATTTTCATCTTTATCACTCCCCACACAGCTTCATTAAAAATACCGCCGCTCATTTTTGATGATCCCTGTTTGCGGTCGGTAAAAATTATGGGAACTTCAATAATTTTAAAGCCATACTTCCATGTTGTGAATTTCATCTCAATCTGGAAAGAGTATCCTTTAAGTTTAACACTATCTAAATCAATGGTTTCAAGCACTTTGCGGCTGTAACATTTAAAGCCGGCAGTAGTATCCATAATCTTCATTCCGGTAATAAAACGCACATAAACAGATGCAAAATATGACATCAACACCCGTCCCATGGGCCAGTTCACCACATTCACTCCCGATATATAGCGGGAACCAATGGCAAGGTCGGCACCCTGCACCACACAAGCGTCGTGAAGGTTGATAAGATCTGCCGGCGGATGTGAAAAATCGGCATCCATCTCAAATATATAGTCGTATCTGTGCTCAAGTCCCCATTTAAACCCTGTGATATAGGCAGTTCCCAGCCCTAATTTGCCTGGGCGTTCAATCATATGAAGCTTTTCGGGATATTTTTTCTGAATATTCTTAACAATATCGGCAGTTCCATCGGGCGAATTATCATCAATAATAAGTATTTCAAACTCCCGTGGAAGTGCGAATACAGCATTTATAATCGCTTCAATGTTCTCTTTCTCTTTATATGTGGGGATGATTACCAGATTTTTCGTCATCTATCTATTTTTGTGCATTATGTTTTTATAAGTACAAATGTAATGAAGATTGACGAACTCTGTGATATATAGATTAAAAAGATTTTGCAATGAGCAATGGGCAATGGGCAATGGCGGGCTGATAACGCAGATTTTTAACCATGGGAGTTAAGGAGTTCTTTGCGTGAACCAGTTTTTAACCACAGAGGCACAAAGAACACAGAGAGATATCCAGCATGGACGGAACAAGTACTGCGTGAGATTTTTGTTTTTTACGGTCAACGACGCCAGGTCTAGCTACGCCTGCGTGTTTCCCTATAGTACTACCATTTTATCGCCGCTCCGCGACTTTTATACTTTGACGTATTGGTTATATCCTACCGATATATCGCTGCTCTGCAGCTTTTTACTTTTTAAACCCTATCTTCCACCTTCCACTGAACCTCCACTATTTAACTCTTAAACATTTAAACTCTTTTACCATTCAGTCTCTGCCCCGCGGCTTTTAAGGCTTTCCACCATCCACCTTCCATCATCTACCCTCGACCTTCGACCAACGACCCACGACCATCCATTGGGAATATGGCTTCCACATGAGCAATTAATGATTGGGGCTGCTAATAAAACAGCAACCCATAATAATCATTTATTGCGGTATTTAACTTTTCAACTTTAAAGCTACCAAGATTATTACCATCTATAAATACTGATAATGAGCCGTTAACTCCATCAACATCACCACTCAACACACGCTCAGTAACATCTTTATTATCTGCATCTTGCAGCTTAAAATTAGACTTACACACCACTCTATCGCCTTTTATTTCCACTATAGACTTTAAGTTTTCTAAAGAATCAGAAAAATCATGAAGAGACAACTTACTATCTAAAAGGAAAAAATTACTACTTCCTGTTTTGGCTATAGATGATAGAGCTTTAGACTTAATCTCCAATTTTAACTCAGAAAGTATGTCGCGCATAATAATCTGTACCGATTTACGCTGATTGAACTCCACCGAAGAAGTGAAAAGTTCGGCATAAAAGAGATTGCCATGCACATCCTTCATAGCTGCAAAAGTATCATTAACTACTCCGCTGTCGCTAATCGACTCATCAACAATACTCTTTAAATTATCGGGCATATTACCACTTACAAAATTATGAAACGGCAACCCTATCACATCTTCAATATAATGAGATCGCAAAAGAGCCAATGCTATATTATTAACATACTGTACCCGTCCATTATTAACGATCATAATAGGCATGGGTGAGTCGCTTATAAACTGCCTAAATCCCTTCTCGCGCTGTTTAAGTTCCTGATCGGCCTGATATTTATAGTATGCCAAATCGATGCTAATGGCAAGCTCATTTTTCAGAATTGGTTTAACTAAATATCCGTAAGAGTTACTCTCGATGGCACGTCCAATAATATCGCTATTGGTATCCGACGAAATAAAAACAACCGGAATATTAAATTCTCTGGTTATTCTTTCGGCAGTTTGAATACCGTCCCAGTCACCATCCAGGTGAATGTCCATCAGCACAACCTCTGGTGTATGTTCGCGACACATCTCTATGGCTTCTCGCCCTGTGGCACATCGTCCTACCATTTCATGACCGATTTCCCGGAGGAACATAGTGAATATTGTTGATATAAACCGATCGTCTTCAACTACTAAAACCTTACGCATATGTTGTTAATTTTAATTAAATTAGCATATTATCAATAACAAACGTTTAACATCACAACACTTTTTTTCATATTTTTGCAGGCGTATAGATGATTATGCTAATAAAAATGCTGTCGTGAATTTAGTAATTGATTCAGGAAATACACAGACAAAAGTTGCCGTTTTTGATAAAGATAGGCTTGTAACAACTTATCACATCAAAACCTTTGACAAAACTATTGCACAAAAGCTACTTAAAGAGCACCAAATCGATAAGACCATCATATCGTCGGTATCGGTGCATGCCCAAGATATAGCCCAATTTGTGCAAAGTGAAGGCAATAAAGTAATTACAGCATCACACACACTAAATTTACCTTTAACAATAAAATACTCAACCCCACATACGCTGGGCATCGATAGGTTGGCGGCAGCTGTAGGGGCAAATACCCTCTACCCCTCCGAAAATATTATGGTGATAGATGCAGGAACAGCAATAACCTATGAGTTCGTATCGGCAGATGGAGTATATCTGGGTGGCAACATAGCTCCCGGTATGCAATTGAGATTCAAGTCGCTGAACGACCACACCAAAAGATTACCACTTATCGATAAAGAAGAGTTTATTAACCCGATGGGTACAAGCACCCAAAGCGCCATAGCTGCCGGCGTGATACAGGGAATAATACACGAAATAGATGGTTATTGCCACCATATGGAGAGTAAATTTAACTCATATCGAATATTAATTACGGGAGGAGATGCAGAATTTTTTGTTGCAAAATTAAAAAATCCCATATTTGTAAACTTGAATTTAGTTTTAATTGGTCTTAACCGAATATTAGAATATAATGCATAAAGAGCACAAGATATTACTCTACCTATTAATGCTGATTATGGTAGTAGGAGAAGCAAACGCCCAGCGACGCACATTCTCGCCATATTCAAGGTATGGTGTTGGCGAGTTGGCATCACCCGGGTTCATACGCAACAACTCTATGGGAGGTACCGGTATTGCACACCGCACATCGAGTTATATAAACCCGCTTAACCCGGCATCATATTCGGCACTCGACACAATGTCGCTATATTTTGAGGCAGGTGTTTCAGGGTTTAGCCAATCATTAAATGATGGTTACGACAAAGCTAAAAGCAGCAATTCTAACTTTGACTATTTTGCTTTAGCATTCCCATTGGCCAAAAGAGTAAAATCGAGCATCGGCTTAAAACCATACAGCTTTACAGGTTATAACGTACACACTGTAAACGCCCCGGGCGACATAACAAACTCGGTAGGAACCGGTAACTTAACCCAAACTTATTTAGGATTAAGCATCGAGCCCATAAACAACCTGTCGATAGGTGTGCATGCCAACTATATGTTTGGAAAGCAACAGCACGTCAACTTTTATACATCAAGCACCGACAATCAGGCACTTTCGTATGGAATAATACGCGACACCCACATCAGCGATATAACTCTTGATTTTGGGGCACAATATTTGTATAATATTAATCAGAAACATAGTATTGTAGTTGGAGTGGTGTTTGCACCCAAGACAGCTATGAGGGGCGACATAAAAGAGCTGAAGGCAAGAGGCATAAGCTTTAACGAAAGCGACAACTCCTTTGACAGCAGCAGTCCCATTGATACTATTTACTATAGAAACGAAGACTTCAAAAACAAAGAACTCGAGTTACCGATGAGTTATGGAGCCGGTATTTCCTATCATTTTGACAACAAACTGATAATAGCTGCCGACTACAAACTTAACCAGTGGGCCAAAGTTAACGTGCCCGACTTCTCTTTGGGTGGTGCAGGTGGTAAAGTATCACTTCGCAACAACGTAAAGATAGCTGTAGGTGCAGAATATGCACCCGACAGCAGGTTGGCATCAACAATATTTGCCCGCATGAAATATAGAATAGGAGCCTACCATCATAAGGACTACTTATCATATGGTTCTACATCTATTAATGAAACAGGATTCAGCGTGGGAGTTGGCTTTCCATTAATGCGCGACAGATCGACGCTCAACATTGGTTTTGAATGGGGAAATAAAGGAACTACAGACAATAACTTGATAAAAGAGAACTTTGCAAGGTTCACCCTCGACATCACAATGTTTGAATATTGGTTCATTAAACGTAAATTTGATTAATCTGAAACACAACAAAATAAAAGAATCTACGATGAAAATTTTTAAATTACTAATTATTGGAATGTTAGCCTTCACAACAGGAGCCTTCGCCCAAAAAGGTGTTGTGGATGGATCGAAGTATGGCCATGGTGAAGACAGTATAAGATGTACTACTAACCTTACCCTTTTTGCTGATGATGTAAAACAGGGAAGAATAGCCGACGCTTATCCTAAATGGCTTATTGTATTTAACGAATGCCCACTGGCTCACTCTTCTATATACACCGATGGTGTGAAAATTGCTAACACACTCTACCAAAGAGAGAAAGATGCAGTGAAAAAAGAGGAGTATTACAACCTACTTATGAAGGTGTATGACCAAAGAGCAAAATACTTCGGCAACAATGCCAAATATCCGACATCATATATCAGAGGGTTGAAGGGAATAAGTATTCTCGACTATAAAGGTGATAATACGGAGGCTGTAAAAGAGGCATACGCACTTCTTGAAGAGGCTGTATCGGGAAAAATAACTACCGTACAAGCAGCATTTATACTTAGATACATGACATCTACAGTACAACTATTCAAAGAAGGTGTACTAACTGCCGAGCAGGTTGTTAACAACTACATTAAAGTTTCTGATATCAACGATAAGCTTATTGCCTCTGCTACTGCAAAAGCAAAAGATGGCTTTGAGCAAGCCAAAGGTAGTGTAGAGCAGGTGTTCGCATCAAGTGGTGCAGCCGACTGCGATATCATCACCAAAATTTTTGGACCTAAACTGGATGAAAACAAAGATAACCTGGAGTGGCTGAAAATGGTTAACTACCTTCTTGTGAAAGCCGATTGCAACGATTCTGATATATTCTTTAGCACATCGGAATATCGTCACCGTATCGAGCCATCAGCAGCATCAGCTTATGGCCTAGCTAAGATGTATCTGAAACAAGGTGAAACCGACAGAGCCATGGAGTTCTACCAGGAAGCAACCACGCTTGAAGATGATAACAACATGAAAGCCAGATACTTCTACGAGATGGGAATGATTAACCTATCGAAAGATAACTACTCTGCCGCAAGAACATATGCCAACAGAGCTATTGAAGCGCGCGGTGACTGGGGTGCACCATATATCCTGATAGGTAAATGCTATGCAGCCGGTGCCAAACAAATTGGCTCTAAAGAGTTTGAGAAGAAAGCCGGATACTGGGCAGCAGTTGACAAATTTGCTCGTGCAAAATCGGTTGATGCTGACGTAGTTCAAGAGGCTAACGAACTTATCAACCTTTACTCGCAGTATTTCCCAGGATCGGAAGAGTTATTCTTTGAAGGAATACAGGACGGCACCTCATATACAGTAGGTGGATGGATTGGTGAGAAAACCACTGTTAGATCTAAACGATAACCATTGGAGACGATAGTCAAACATATGGTTAAGAATATAATTACAACAGCAGGCAGCGTAGTGTTGCTTGCTGTTGTTCTATTCGCTTCTTGCAAGCCCAACTCTAGGGAGGATATAGATGCTATAGCCAACAAACAAGAGATGCCATCGCTGATGATGAAAAATCTTGAATCGTTGGTAACAGACTCGGGTCAGGTGAAGTACAAGTTAATAACCCCCCATCTTATACAGTATGATAAGAAGGAGGAACCTTATATCGACTTCCCGCAAGGATTGCATTTTCTAAGCTACACACCCACCAAAGAGGTGTCGGCTCAAATAAAATGTAACAATGCCATATATTGGTCGCAAAAAGAGCTATGGGAGCTCAACAATAACGTAGAAGCGATTAACGAAAAGGGTGAAATACTAAATACCGAACAGCTATTCTGGGACTCGAAAAAGCACCAGATATATACCGAGAAATTTGTAAAAATAACTACTGCCACACAAATTCTTACCGGTCATGGACTGGAAGCAACCGAGGATTTATCGTGGTATGAGATAAAAAAACCTAGTGGTGAGTTTGAAATATCGGAACAGACCGATGCAAACACACCAAAGTAACAATACACCTTTAATTACAAAACAATGGTAAGCATAGCCATTATATTAGCCACAATTTTCTTATCTGCCTTTTTTTCGGGTAGTGAAATGGCCTATCTTACATCCAACAAATTGATATTAGAGATTAATAAAAAGAAATTCCCCACCGTATCGCGGGTAATAGAAAAATTCAACAATAACAATGGAATATTTATCTCCACAATACTGATTGGCAATAACGTAGCTCTTGTTATTTTCTCGCTCGAGATGAGCAAAGTTATGTCGCCGGTTCTACTATCGGCAGGTGCCAATGAGACTCTTGCAATGCTGGTACAGACCCTTGTTTCTACACTAATAATTCTTATTACAGCCGAATTTCTTCCTAAGACTCTTACACAGATAAACCCGGCAAGCATACTCAATATTGTAGCCCTGCCGATGTATCTGTTCTATATAATATTCTACCCCATAAGCAAATTCACACAATGGATATCATTTAGAATCATAAGCCTTATTTTTAAGGTGCCCAATGCCGACAAGAAAGAGAAGATGCTGCTGGGGCGTATCGACCTTGATAACCTGCTGACAAAACATCAGTCGCAACCCGAAAGCCTCAATAACATAGTGCCCAAAGAGGTGAAACTACTAAAAAATGCACTTGATTTCACCAAAATAAAAATAAGAGAATGTACCATACCTCGCACCTATGTGGAGGCAATTGAGGTAAACGACACTATTGAAAACCTAAAGAACAAATTTATTGAGTCGGGCTTCTCAAAAGTGATGGTTTATCGCGATTCCATTGACAATATAATAGGCTATGTTCATGTTTCGGAACTGTTCAAATCGCCCAAACGTATAAGAAATGTAATGAACCCCATTTCGGTTGTGCCCGAAACAATGAGTGCCAATAAACTACTTGAACTATTTACCGAACAGCATAAAAGTATTGCACTTGTGGTTGATGAGTTTGGTGGAACATCAGGATTAATTACGTTGGAAGATATACTTGAAGAGATTTTTGGCGAGATTGACGATGAGCACGACATACCCGACTACATCGAAGAGGTGATATCCTTAAACGAGTACCGCTTCTCGGCACGCCTGGAGATAGACTATATTAACGAGAAGTATAACCTTAAGCTACCCGTTTCGGATGAGTATGAAACCTTGGCCGGGATGATATTATGGCATAATCAGTCGATACCCAAACGTGGCGAGGAGACCATAATCGATAATTTTGAGATAGAAATTACAGAGGCTTCCAACGCAAAAATTGAGGAAGTGAGGATAAAAGTGCGAGAAGATTGACATATTTTCTCTCATTCTTTAAAGATAGATAATCAGTTATACATTTTTTCGTATATTCGTAACCTAAAAATAAACGAGAAATACTAAATTTTAATACTAAAATGGCAACATTAGAAAGAATAAGGAACAGAGCAGGAATTCTTGTGGCCGCATTTATTGGACTTGCGCTACTTGCATTCATTCTCAATGACCTTTTGGGATCAGGACAAAAGGTATTTGGTGGTGGTAACCAACGAGTGGCCAAAATTGATGGCGAATCAGTATCCATAGAGGACTATCAGAATCAGGTATCCGAATATGAAGATTATGCCCGTTTGAGCTCAGGCCGTTCATCACTTGACGAAACAACCAGCCAGCGTATTCGCGAGCAGGTGTGGAGCCAGCTGATACAGAAAACTGTGATGGACAAGAAATATGAAGAGACAGGTATTGAAGTGACTGCCGACGAGATAATGGATATGGTTGCCGGTAAGAATATACATCCATCAATCCGTCAAATGTTTACCAACCCACAAACAGGAATGTTTGAGCAGGCTCAGGTAATCAGCTTCCTACAGAACAAAAGCATGGATCCGCAGGCTAACTTCTACTGGTCGTTCCTTGAGAAACAACTTAAGGCCGAGCGTCTGTTTGCCAAATATGCAACCCTTGTAAAAAGTGGCATGTACACCACTGAAAGCCAGGCAAAAATGGAGAGTGACGCCAAAAGCAGCGAGGTTGATTTCGACTTCTTCGTGGTAAGATATAACTCAATATCCGACAGCCTTATAAATGTTTCCTCTTCGGATATCAAGAAATACTACAATCAGCATAAAGAGGATTTCAAAGTTGAAACTTCAAGAGATATCGAGTATGTAGCATTCGACATCAAACCTACCGAAGAAGATGAGCAGGCGGTACACGACTGGGTTGACAATCAGCGCGACTTGTTTGCAAACCCATCTACTGATGCAATTCAGTTCGTTAACATGAACTCTGAAGTTCCTGCTGATGAGCGTTACCTTAAAATAGAGCAACTACCAGGCGACCTTCAAGGTTTTGTGGCTACTGCATCTGTAAACGACCTTTATGGCCCATACAAAGCCAACAACGCATACAAACTAAGCAAACTGGTTGATATTAAACAGCTTCCCGACTCGGTGAAAGCCCGTCACATACTTATTAACCAATACACATTGGAGCGTAACAACGAGATTGCCGACAGCCTTATGGCACGCATCAAAGCTGGTGACGATTTTGCTACTTTAGCCCGTAACTTCAGCCAGGACCCTGGTTCGGCTATCAACGGTGGCGACCTTGGATGGTTTGCCGACGGAATGATGGTGAAACCATTTAACGATGCAGCCTTTATGAACAGCAAAGGTGCTGTGGTTAAAGTTGACTCACAATTTGGCACTCACATTATTCAGGTGCAGGACAAAGGTGTAGCTACAACCAAATACAACATCGCTACACTTGAGCGCAAAATCGACTACAGCTCTAAAACATACCAGATTGTTTATGCTGATGCTACCCGTTTTGCAGCAGAAAACCGTACGCAGGAGAAATTCAACGAGTCGATAGTAAATGAGAACCTTATCAAACGATTTGGCCGTAACATTGGTGCCAACGACCAGAATATTGGCGGACTTCAATCAGCTCGCGAAGTTGTTCGCTGGGCATATGAGTCAAAAGTAGGTGCTGTGTCGCCCATCTTCCAGGTTGGTGATGAGATTGTGGTTGCAGTTCTTACCAACATCCAGGATAAAGGATATGCAAACATCAATGACGTTAGCGCATCAATCTCACGTAAGCTTACCGACGACAGGAAAGCTGAACAACTGATGAAAGATTTGTCGGCACAGGTAAGTGGCGCATCATCACTTGAGCAACTTGCTTCGGCACGCAATGCAGAGGTTGAAAGCGCAAGCCATATCAACTTCGGATCATTCCAAGTGCCGGGTGCCGGTGTAGAGCCTGCATTAGTTGCAGCAGCTACCGTTGCCAATGAAGGTAAAATTACCGGTCCGGTGAAAGGTTACAACGGAGTGTATGTTATTAAAGTGAATAACAAAACTGTACTTGCACAGAACGACATTAAGCTTGAGCAGGCACAGCTACAACAGCAAAACAGCTATAAAGTTGATTACCAACTTATACCTGCTATACTTGACAAAATAGATATTGAAGATAACAGAATTAAATTCTATTGATTAATTCAACATCCACGCATAAAGCGGCACAACTTCGGTTATGCCGCTTTTTTGTGCTTAAAACGTAACAATAATAAATCGGGAAACGTATAAAAAAGCACACATAACAACAAACAAAACAAACCTAAAAACATACTCACATGGCAACCTTTGTCACTAAATGCATATCGCGCAAAATGAGCGCACTTCTTCTACTATTATTTACCACAGCAACACTAATTGCCCAAGTGCCTGCTGGCTATTACGATTCGGCAGAGGGCAAAACCAATGCAGAACTAAAGACATCACTTAGCAACATCATAAAAAAAGGCACGAGATTGAGTTATGGCAGTGGAGCGGGCAAGACATGGAGTGGATTTGAAAAGACCGACCGTCATCCCAACGGTTATGTGTGGGATATGTATTCTGAAATAAAAAGAGAGTTTCCCGGAAATGCGCAAGTACCATCGGGAATGAATATTGAGCACAGTGTGGCCAAAAGCTGGTGGGGTGGCAGCACCAACGATGCCTATAAAGACCTTTACCACCTCAACCCATCCGACTCAAAAGCCAATAGTGCACGCAGCAACTATCCGCTGGGCATTAACAATGGATCGACCTTCAACAACGGAGCCATTAAAGTGGGTAAAAACACCTACTCTGCCAGCTATAGTGGTTTATGCTTCGAACCAAAAGATGAGTACAAAGGCGACTTTGCAAGAGCCTATATGTATATGTTCACCTGCTACGAGAGCCTTAACTGGACTGGCAACTCAACAAATATGCTTAACACCTCGGAGACCTACCCTATGCTATGGGATTGGGCAGCTCAGATGCTGCTTGAGTGGAGCAGAATGGACCCCGTGAGCGATAAAGAGCGTAACCGTGCCGAAGAGATATATAAAATTCAAAATAACAGAAATCCGTTTATCGACTATCCGGAGCTGGCCGAACACCTGTGGGGAAACAGAAAGGGAATACCATTCACAACCAATCAAACAGAGCCTGCTATTACGAGTCCTTCAAACGGCTTAGTACTTACACTTCCCGAAACACATTTCACATCATCATCAACAGAGATAATTGAAGTAAAGGGAGTGCGACTAACAGGTAATTTGCAACTTACACTTAGCGGCACACATGCATCACGCTTTACAGTTACGCCAGCAACAATAATGAAAAATGATGCACACGAAGGCACTTACGTAACAATTACCTACACGCCAACAGTGCAGGAGAGTGCTTCTGCAACACTTACAATAGGTGGTGGCGGAGTGCCTTACAGCATCAAAGTAACGCTTAACGCCACAGCAAGCGATAACTTTATTGCACTTCCGGCAACAGCAGTAGCGCAAACACAATTTACCGCCAACTGGACACAAGCATCGGGAGCCACTGGTTACGAGCTGCACCTTTACGAAGCAACCACATCAACCAACACAGGCGAAGAGACCATATTGGAGTGCGATTTTAATGAATTGCCATTGGGATGGCGCATCAGCGGATATACCGAGATTAAAGGTGGTGAAGTGAAGATGGGATCGGGCAGTCAGGGTGCTACACTAACATCCAACGAAATAGACCTATCGTGCCCATCAACAATAACCATTAAGGCAATGCAGTTCAATAATGATAACGGGGCACCAATATCCATTTATGTTGATGGTAAATTGGCAGGAACAGTAATTACCGAACGTGACTATAAACGCTACCAAATAGATATACCTGCAAGCACCAATACATCTGTAATAGAGATAACTACTGCTAAAGGTAAGAGGGCTTATATTACCGACCTAACAATAAAAACAACTGCCGACGAAGAGGTACTGACACCAGTTAGTGGATTTCCGAAAAGAGTAGGAAACATAACCACTTACACTATAAACGGACTTAATAAAGACACCGAATACAGATACCATATTGTGGCGGTGGGAACATCGAAACAGACAGGCGAAATAACAGTAAAAACAGCAGTTTCAACCTCAACCAACCACACACAAATAGACAAAATAAAGGTGTTGGCCAAGGATGGAGTTGTAAAGTTATACAACCTGCCAACCGACTGCAGTATTAAAATAAGGGATATTAACGGACGTGAGTTAGCTGATGTAATAAGCCACGCACAAAATGAACAGGTGGATGTTAATGCAAGAGGCATCCTGATAGTGAGCATTAGCCATCAAAAAACATCAAGAACAATAAAGACAATGATGAGATGAGAGTAGGAGTTAGGGGTTAGGAGTTAGGGTTTAGGCTGTAACCTACAACCTATCTCCTATAACCTATAACCTATCTCCTATAACCTATCTCCAAAATACTATTTCACAGTGTGAAAAAAGTATCGTTTCAGATAGAGGAAATAGAATATCACGGCCACACTGCATATAGCAAAGGCAAAGAGGCCAATATTCTTAATATCGGAGAAGGTGATAACATTTGCACCCACAAATGCACCACTACCAATGCCAATATTGTATATGCCCGAATAGATGGCCATGGCAACGGCTGTGGCTTGAGGGGCCAATCTCATAATGGCATCCTGAAAAACAAGGTTGAAAACCATTAATACAATTCCCCAGAACACGCATAGCGAGAACATTGTGAATAGATTGGCCGACATGGGCAACATGAGCAACAGTGAAATGGATATTGAAACCAATGATACCGGAGTAAGCAACTTAGCTCTGGTATCGTTATACCTGGAAAAAATAAAATTACCAATAATACCTGCCGCACCAAACACAAGAAGGGCGATAGTGGCAATATTTTCGCTCATTTTGGCCACCTGCATCATAAAAGGCTCGATATAGGTATATGCCGTAAATTGAGCGGTAACGAGCACCACGGTGAGCATATACACGCCTATAAGTCCTCTGTTGTGCATGAGGCCAGGCAAACTCTTAACCGAGCCGGAATCGTTACTTTTGAAGCGGGGTAACACCACCAGCATCAAAATAAGCACCAACGCAGAAACAAAACCTATGGACAGGAATGTGATGCGCCATCCCATGTACAGGCCAACGGTGCGCCCAATGGGCAACCCAAGAACGGTGGCAAGTGCCGACCCGGTGGCCATAACGCCAAGACCTGCCGAGCGATAGCCCTGAGGCGCCAAATGAGCAGCCATAGGCACCGAAACCGACCAAAATATGGCATGGCAGCCGGCAATGAGCAGACGTGAAGCCAATAGCATATTATAAGATGTGGATTGCCATGAAGCTATATGGGCAACAATAAAAACAAGCAATAAAGTAACTAGAAGTTTGCGCCGCTCTGTCTGTCCGAATATAAGAGTGAGAGGCAATGACACCAACCCTACCACCCATGCATAGATAGTGATGAGCATACCGGCTTTGGCTTCGGACACCCCAAAATCGCGCCCAATATCGGAGAGGAGGGCAATGGGGACAAACTCAGTGGTATTGAACACAAAAGCAGCTACAGCAAGCCCTATACAGGGAAGCCAATCTTTTACAGCAGGCTTCTGTTTTACAGCATCGGTACGGGAACCGGGATTGATTTTCATTATATATGCCCCTTTTGCAAATAATACAGAGGGCAAAGTTATGAAAAAAGCCACCAATTTGCATCGGTGGCTTTTTTAAAAAATATTAAGTCTTAAATAGATTCGTAAAAGTGCTGACAATCAAAAAGAATGACTGCAAATTCAATTACGAATTACGAATTCAAAATCTTTTTAACAGTATCTGATATTGCTTTACCATCAGCTTTGCCGGCAAGCTCTTTAGAGGCTACTCCCATCACCTTACCCATCTCTTTTACAGATGTTACTCCCAGGCGGGCAATAATATCGGCTACTATTTTATCCAACTCTTCCTGCGACATTGCTTCGGGAAGATAAACAGAGATAATCTCAGCCTCGGCGAGTTCCTTCTCAGCCAAATCGGCTCGGTTTTGTCCGTTGAAAATTTCGGCAGCATCTTTACGTTGCTTCACCATTTTCTGAATTATTTTGAGCACATCGGCATCATCCAGTTCATGACTGGCACCTTTGGCCGATCTTGCTTCCAAAAGTTCTTTCTTCACTCCTCTTAAAGCTTCAAGTTTCAGGCTTTCGCGAGCCTTCATTGCTGCTTTAATATCCTCTGTCAATCTATCTATAAAATTCATATCTAAATATTTAACATCAAAATTCTAACTCATCTAATCCACATTATCGTGCAGAAAAGTATTGGGTCCTATTGAGGCACCACCATCCTTACCTTTGGTTGATATTGAAAAACGGCTCACATTACTTGGCTCGGGACTCTGAGGTTTAGTCTCAACTATTGATTGTCCCATCTTCTTACGCTTATAAGCAGGGATATTCTCCAAATCATTCATCAAATCTTCGTCACCATAAATATCCTCAAGTGCCACCTCAGGGGTAACGCTCTTAACCATAGCACCTTCACTACCATATAACTTAGCTATTTCATCATCCTCTGCATCAGCAGGCTTAGACGCAGCTGAATACAACAAATCAATAACACGTTCCTTGTCATCATTAGCAAACGTAACCACCCTGGCCCGCTCTTCATCGTCAACATCAACCTCATCAACCATAACATCATCATCCATCACTTCGCCATCCTCGTCTATGGTTACCACATTTACCTTTGGCTCCTGATCATTAAGTTTGCCAATAAATGAGTTAGCCGGAAAACCTGTGGCAACGATAGTGATATTAATTTTATCTTTATCTTCCTCACTGTCATCAATGCTGGTATCAAACACTGTTCCCCAGATAATAGTTGACGAATTACCCACTATTGATTTCACATAATCGGTAACAATTTTAAGTTCACTGGCTTTAAGCTCATTCGTTTTACCTGAGGTTAAATTCAGCAGAATATTTTGAGCACCACGGATATTATTACTATTGAGAAGTGGTGAATTAAGCGCCTCTTTAATAGCATCAAGGGCACGATTGGCTCCTCGTCCTTCGGCTGAGCCCATAACAGCCACACCACTATTACGCATCACAGTAACCACATCGGCAAAGTCAACATTGATATAACCCGGCAGAGTTATAACCTCGGCAATTCCTTTTGCGGCGGTGGCCAGCACATCATCAGCCTTAGAAAAAAATGCAGAGATGCCCAAATCACCATACATTTCTTGCAGACGTTGATTATTAATCACCAATAACGAATCCACATATTTTTCCATTTCGGAAATTCCTGCGATAGCCTGGGAGATACGTGCATGACCCTCAAACAGGAAAGGTATAGTAACAATACCAACAGTTAATATACCCAAATCTTTAGCAATTTTTGCAATCACCGGGGCTGCTCCTGTACCAGTGCCACCCCCCATTCCCGCAGTGATGAACACCATTTTTGTTCCACCGCTGAGTAGGTCTTTTATCTCATTTTCAGACTCAATTGCGCTATTTCTTCCCACGTCAGGTTGATTCCCAGCACCCAATCCGGCTGTAAGGGTTTTACCAATTTGAACCTTTATTGATACCGGACTTTTATCGAGAGCCTGAAGGTCGGTGTTGCACACCACAAAATTCACATCCGTTATACCCTTCTGCGACATATAATTTACAGCATTTCCACCGCCTCCGCCCACACCTATTACCATTATAATAGATTGCACAACCGATGGAGTACCAAACATTTCGTAGTCCATATCACTATACTTTAAATTATCAGTATTCATTTTCTCCATCACTAATTAACGGCAGAACAACACTAGTCACTTTTTCCAAAAAGCCACGCCCTTTGCTTTTCTCTTTCTTCTCCGAAGATTTTTTACGTTGTTTTTCCTTCTCTTCCGTTTTTTCGATTGGCTCTACATAAAAAAGTTTAGGATCGGCATTATGTTTTTTTATTGCCTCCTTCTCTTCCTGCTCAATCCCATGCCTTAAAAGCCCCAACACCGTAGCCATTCCTTCATTATAAACACCTAAAAAATCGGCACTTACCCCTGCTCTACCCAGTCTAACATCTAGGCCGGTATGCAGTTTGAACAGATCCACCACATCCTTAAGGTTAGCACCACCACCGGTTAGCACTATTCCTGCTCCAATTCTATTGTAATATTGAGATTTAACAATCTGCTGAACCACAAAGCCCACAATCTCTTCCATGCGAGCCTGAATGATACCTGCCAGGTTACGGCTCTTTACATCACGATTTTCCCATCCTGCCGACATAGCAGCTATGGATATAACCAAATTCTCGGGTGCCTTCTCTACAAGAGCCGATCCATAACGTTTCTTTACTGATTCAGCCTGTTTCTCACTTATGGAGCATCCTTCCTTAATATCGTTGGTAACCAACTGACTACCAAACGGTATTATTGCCACATGACGCACCACACCACCATGATATACTGCTACATCGGTGCTTCCACCACCTATATCAACCAATACCACACCCTCTTCCATCTCACGCTTGGCAAGCACACTACGGGCTGATGCCAGAGGCTCAAGAAGCACATCTTTAGTTTTAAGAGATGACCTGTGGAAACACCTCTCCATATTGGACATAGAAGTTTCACTGGCAAATACAATATGAAATGTACCCTCTAGTTTACGGCCCATTAAACCAAGCGGTGGTTCCAAATATACATTCTGATCTACAATATACTCCTGTGCCAATACGTGCAGCAATTTATATCCCGGATCGACATAAACGCCGTTATTATCATTTTTAAGCTTATCTACCTCTTGGTTTGTAATTTCCATATTGGCATTGATATAGACATAAGCTCTATTTTGCATACACTTAATTGGCTGCCCTGCAACAGAGGCATACACATGCTCAATTTTTATACCTAACCTCGACTCGAGAGAAGAGACTGCATTTCTAATAACACTTGCAGTTTTTTCTATATTCAAAATGACTCCACGCCGCACACCTTCACTAGGCAATTCTTCAACACCCAATACTTCAACTCTACCGTTATCCAATTTACGGCCAGCCACTACCACAACTTTGGTAGTTCCTACATCTACTGCTGCAACAATATTAGTTTCGCGGATCATATCAATTAACTTTTGTACAAATTATCTGTCCTTTATATTTGAGGTTCACGCTTTTATACGCGTTCCACTCACGTAATTCCCACCCATTTTTATATAGGGCTTCCAGTTTTTTAAACTTCTCTTCCATGTCATTCACCGATCCGAAGAGAATTTGGTGGCTCCCTACACGTGGTATAAGCACAAACTCCTCACGCTCTGTAACATATATCTGTTCTATCTGTGCACTCCAAAACCTGGAGCTCTCGATAAAACTGGTGATAGCACGAAGCGATGAGTCGTTTTTCATACTCTCTACATAGCCATTGGCAACCAATACATGAGCCGACTGTCCCTGATAAATAGGAATATGATTACCATCTTTATCCATATAATAGGTGCCACTATTTGAGAAAACTCGCAACAGCGGGTCTCTCTGTTTCACACGGGCATACACTACGCCTCCGGGAGTGGTGAAGATATTGCAATCCTCAACAACAGCATTACGTTTAATGCGCTCCTCCATTTCGTGCTTATTGATATCCGACACCGGCACACCTTCCAAATTTTGGAATGTTTTTCTCACCAATGCATTCATCATTTCTTCGGAAATCAACGATTTCTCGGTATTAACCAGCAGAACCGACTTAACTTCCTGACAAGTGATATTACTTTTCTCTTTACTTACAAAAGCCATTACCACTGGGAAGTAGGAAAGAAAACAGAATAATTGTACTATTTTAATAAACTTCTTCATGGCATCAGGGTTGTGTGATAAAAATAACTATTTTATACAATAAGATATAAATAATTCACTTTTTTTATTAACAATTTGCTTAATGCAACCTATTTGGTTATAAACTGCCTCAACTTATCTTCCAAATCAGGAACTATAAGGTCGATATTCCCCGCTCCCATTGTTACGAGTATATCCAGTGGCTGTTTAACCACCTCATCGAACACACTCTCTCTATCAACCAGTTGCGCATTATTGTTAGTCATAAGAGATAGCAACATTTTGCTATTTACACCTTCAATAGGTTTTTCGCGCGCAGGATAGATATCGAGCAAAAGAATACGATCGGCCATATCGAGCGACCGGGCAAAATCGGATGCAAAATCACGGGTGCGGGTATATAGGTGCGGCTGAAAAACCACAGTTATATTTCGCCCCTTATATGTTTTACGCAACGAGCCTATCATCGCCTTTATTTCGGTAGGATGATGGGCATAATCATCAATAAAACAGAAAGAATCGGTCTTTATTCTGAATTGAAACCTCCTGCGGTTACCCGAAAAAGACCCAAGCGCCGATGCAACCTCATCATTGGTGACACCCGCCAGCAATGCCAGTGCAGTGGCACCAACAGCATTCTCCACGTTATGAATTCCGGGTATGCCAAGGGTTACATCTTTTACAACACCAAATGGAGTAATGATATCGAACTTATACAAGTCATCAACCAAAGTTAGCTTTACAGCACTGAAGTCGGCCTTCTTATCATTAACCCCATAGGTAAAGAACTCAACATCCTCATCCACAGAATACTCATCAAGAGGGAGGCCATTTTTCACAACCAAGGCACCACCGGCTTTCACCCGTTGTGCAAACAGGCCAAACGCCTCCTCCACCTCACTTCGGCATCCATAGATATCGAGATGATCGGCATCCATAGAAGAAATAAGGCCAAGATGTGGAGAAAGATGCAAGAAAGATCTATCAAACTCATCGGCTTCAACCACCACAAACGGGGAGTTATGATTGCTCCAATAATTTGTACTATAGTTATTGGAGATGCCGCCAAGGAAAGCCGAGCATCCCACCGAAGATGACCTGAGAATATGGGCCACCATGCCCGAGGTGGTAGTTTTACCATGGGTGCCAGCCACGCATATACCATCCATCTGGCGGGTGATAAAACCAAGCACCTGCGCCCTTTTCATCATTGCATAGCCTTTATCGGCATACGATAAATAGACCTTATTATCAGCCGGTATGGCAGGCGTATAGATCACAAGAGTACCATCGATATCTCTAAAAATTTCAGGCACGGCATTAACATCATCCTCATAGATAACTTGCGCTCCCTCATCCTCGAGCTGAATTGTAAGCACAGTTGACACACGGTCGTAGCCGCCCACAACCTTGCCCATCGACAGGAAGTAACGAGCCAGAGCACTCATGCCTATACCGCCGATGCCTATAAGGTAAACGCTTTTTATTTGATCTATACTTTTCATTTTCTCACAATTAAATTCAGTACCTCGGCGGCAATTTCGGCCGAAGCATTAGGACGTGCAAAAGCAGCAATTCCAACTGCCAGTTTATTCAGTTTATCGCTATCGCCGAGCATAACCTGCACAGTATCAATCAACGTATCGGTTTGGCTATCGGCAACCATTATTGCGGCTCCCTTATCCACCAGAGCCATTGCATTTTTTGTTTGATGATCCTCACTCACATTGGGCGATGGCACAAACACCGACGGCTTGCCAAGCACAGCAAGTTCGGATATACTACCTGCACCTGCGCGCGACACCACCACCGATGCAATACCATATGCATAATCCATCCTCGAAATAAAATCGAGCACCCTCACATTAGGCATGCCTGCTTCTTCAGCCTTCTGCTTCATCTCTTCGTAATATAGCTTACCGGTTTGCCATATAAGTTGCACATCGGGGCGAAGATGCTTCAATGTGGCAGCAATACCGTTATTTACAGAACGTGCACCAAGACTGCCGCCCACCACTAGCACCACCGGCTTGGCAGGGTCGAAACCAAAGAACTTGGCAGCCTCATCGCGGTTGATATTCTTCAACAATCCCGGACGAATAGGATTACCTGTAAACACAATTTTTGATGCCGGGAAAAACTTATCCATACCTTCGTAGGCAACACATATCTTTGCTACTTTGGCCGACAATATACGATTGGTAACACCCGGAAATGAGTTCTGCTCCTGAATGAGGCACGGAATACCCCTGCCTGATGCCGCCCTAAGCACAGGGCCACTGGCATAACCACCCACACCCACAACCACATCGGGCTTAAACTTACGAATTATGGATGCAGCCTTAATCATACTAACCAGCAACTTATAGAAAAAAGTAACATTCTTAAACGTAAGTCTTCGTTGGAAGCCGGCCACCGGCAACCCCACTATCTCAAATCCGGCAGCAGGCACCTTCTCCATCTCCATTTTACCTGTGGCACCCACAAATAGAATTTCGGCTTCAGGATTTACGCTCTTAACCGCATCGGCAATAGCTATTGCCGGGAAGATATGCCCTCCTGTACCGCCTCCGCTAATGATTACTCTTACTGCCATATTATTATTTTTTTTAATCCAACCTATGCTGCTGCCTTTTTCAACTCCTTCTCTTTCTCATTTTCCTCCTGGGTGAAGCGGCTAACACCCAATATTGCACCAAGGGCCATTCCCATAAATACATTTGACGAGCCACCCATGCTCACCAGCGGTAAGGTTTGCCCTGTAACCGGAATAAAACCTACACACACCATCATGTTTATAAACGCCTGCATCACTATAAGCATGGTAAATCCCAGCACCATATATTTTTGAAATGGTC
>CAZWOA010000005.1:12159-32596 GCA_964635545.1 uncultured Marinilabiliaceae bacterium | reverse complement strand
GCCTGCATCACTATAAGCATGGTAAATCCCAGCACCATATATTTTTGAAATGGTCGTTTACTATAACGTGCTATATTCATCCCCCTTATCATTAAGTATAGGAATAGCAATATGATTAGCACGCCACCAAATAAACCATACTCCTCTAGTATTATTGAGAAGATAAAATCGCTGAATGCCATGGGTAAAAAGCTACGGTAATAACTCTTTCCCGGACCTTTACCAGCAACACCGCCCGATGCAATAGCTTTTTTCGATTGAATAGACTGATAGTCCCGTCCTGAAACATCCTGATCTGCACTAAACTGCCGTTCTATACGACTCTTCCATGTCTCTACCCTTTTTAGCTGAGGTACATAGGGCGCAATGACAAACACTAAAGCTATCAACCCAACTATCACAACCATAGTACCAAGCAAATATTTAATTGGCATTCTGCCTATAATCATCATCAGAATACTTATGGCAACTATGATAAGGAATGTGGAAAGATTCTCTTTAAAAATTAACCCTGCCACCACACCCATAGCCAGAATTATGGGTAAAAATGCCTTTCGGGTATCGGGCTCATCATGATGCATAGCCAACTGCCTTGCGGTAAACACTACTATAGCTATTTTGCCCAATTCGGATGGTTGAAAACTAAAGAATCCCAGATTAAGCCAACGTGATGCACCATTTATTGAAGTACCTATAAAAAGAACTGCAAACAAAGATATTATTGCACTAATAAGGATAACATTAGCTAATCCGGCAATATATCGCGGAGGAATCCTATGCACAAATATGGCTGCTCCAAACCCCATAAGAAGCATAAGCAGGTGTTTCATTACAAAATAGGAAGTATTACCACCACGCTTGGCATAAGCAAGAGTCCCCGTAGAGCTATACACAGCCAAGAGTGACACTATCATCAGTAGAAAAATGATAATCCACACCGAAAAATCGCCTTTAAGATATCTCTTCAAAAACTGCATCCTCACAATCTATTACGTACAACCTCTTTAAACATCTCGCCTCTATGCTCATAGTTCTTAAACAAATCGAAACTGGCACAACAGGGCGACAACAGCACTACATCACCTGCTACAGCAAGCTTGTCCGCCTCATTTACAGCATCGTGCATAGATGCCGTATCAACAATAACCGGAATTATATTTTTAAAAGATTCAATAAGTTTTTTATTATCCACGCCCATGCACACAAGCGCTTTCACCTTCTCTCTTGCCAAATCATACAGTTCGGAGTAATCATTACCCTTATCTGTTCCACCGGCTATCCACACCACCGGGTGGGTCATGCTGTCGAGAGCATACCATGCCGAATTCACATTGGTAGCCTTTGAGTCGTTAATAAAAGTCACTCCGTTAATCACAGCCACAGTTTCGAGGCGGTGCTCCACACCTTTAAAACTCTCAACACCTGCAACAATATCAACAGCAGTTACACCTGCTGCCAGAGTTGCCAGTGCCGCCGCCATTATGTTATAGCGGTTATGACTACCTTTTATCTGTGCTTTATCTGCATCAATATCAACACCATTACCTCCTACTTTTGCACAAATCATATTATTCTTAATCAATGCCGATGCACCAACACCATCATCATCCTTATGGGTGAATGGCAACATATTGGCGTTGCAACTTTTTATTTTAAGTTTATTCTGAATTGTTGCATCATCAGAATTATAGATAAAATAATCGCTCTCCGTTTGATTATTGATGATTCTGAATTTCGACTCCACATAATTATCAAATATGTAGTCATATCTATCCAGATGGTCGGGCGTAATATTTAGAAGTAATGCAATATCGGCCTTAAAACCAAACATTCCATCGAGCTGGAAACTGCTCAACTCAATTACAAACCACTGCGGGCATTTACCTTCAGCAATTCGGCGCGCCATACTGGTACCCACATTACCGGCCAACTCCACATCCATACCGGCACTCTTCATAATATGATAGATGAGCAGCGTGGTAGTGGTTTTACCGTTACTTCCGGTGATGCATATGGTGCGTGCAGAGGTGTAACGTGCTGCAAATTCTATTTCAGAAACAACAGGTATATTACGTTGCATAAGCAACTGCACAGGCTTGGCTGTAAATGGTATTCCCGGGCTTTTAACCACCTCATCGGCATCAAGGATTGAGTCGAGGGTATGTCCACCCTCCTCATACTTAATTCCTGCACCATTAAGTTCGTGACGGTAGCTATCCTTCAACATACCGCTATCGGAGAGGAATACATGCCATCCTTCCCGTTTCGCAAGTAGAGCAGTTCCCACTCCACTTTCACCACCACCTAGCACCACCAATTTTTTCATAATTATCTAACCTTGAGAGTAACGATAGTAATTAAAGCCAGTATAATTCCTATAATCCAGAATCGGGTAACGATTTTAGGCTCCACATAGCCACGTTTTTGATAGTGGTGATGCAGCGGCGCCATTAGGAATACACGTCGCCCTTCGCCATATTTACGTTTGGTATATTTAAAGTAGCTCACCTGAATCATCACCGATAGGTTTTCAACCAGGAAGATGCCACACAATATAGGTATCAACAACTCTATGCGTATCAGGATTGCAAACACGGCAATCAATCCGCCTAGGGTAAGGCTACCTGTATCGCCCATAAACACCTGCGCCGGATAAGAGTTATACCACAGAAAACCCACCGTAGCACCAATAAATGCAGCAATAAACACAACCAGCTCTTCGGAGTGGGGTATGAACATTATATTCAGATAATCGGCATAAACATGGTGGCTGGACACGTAGGCAAATATGCCGAGCGCCACACCTATTATTGCCGATGTACCCGTAGCCAGCCCATCGAGTCCGTCGGTAATATTGGCACCATTAGATACTGCCGTAATAATGAATATTATAACAAGTGCAAAAACCACCCAACCCCAGGTTGCTGCATTTTCGCCAAGGAAACTCACTATTGAAGTATAGTCGAATTTATTATTTTTGAAGAATGGCACCGACGTGATGGGTGCTTTTACGTCGCGCGAGGTATGTTTTTGATAAGTCTCGCCTGTAATCTCACTCACAACAATTTCGTTACTGGGTATTTTTTCACGCACCACCACATCATCGCTCAGGTAAAGCGTTGCAGCCACAATAACTCCCAATACTACCTGACCAATAATTTTAAAACGGCCGGCCAATCCCTCTTTATCTTTCTTGAAAACCTTAATATAGTCGTCCAGAAATCCTATTAGTCCCAGCCACACAGTAGCAATAATCATAAGGATGATATAGATATTCTCAAGCTTAGCCAGCAACAACACCGGCATAAGTATGGATGCAATAATGATAACACCCCCCATGGTAGGTGTGCCTTTTTTTTGCAACTGCCCCTCAAGACCCAGGTCGCGCACTATCTCGCCAATCTGCTGTTTTTGCAGTTTACGGATTATGAGTTTCCCAAATATTGTAGAGAAAAGAAGTGAGATAATGATTGCCAATCCTCCACGAAACGATATGTATTGAAACATACGTGCTCCCGGAAAATCGAGCGAACTTAGATATTGAAAAAGATAATATAACATGCCGGCAATTTTTTAATTAATCATCGAAAAACACTCTCTAATAACTTCGCGGTCGTCGAAATGATGACGCTCGCCTTTTATCTCCTGATAAGTCTCGTGACCCTTGCCGGCCACAAGAATAATATCGCCCGGGCGTGCCACTGCAACAGCGGTTTTTATTGCCTCACGACGATTAACAATGGATATAACTTTTATTCTCTCTTTATATTCAACCCCCGCCATCATATCCCCAATAATTTTCTCCGGATCTTCACTGCGCGGGTTGTCGGATGTAAGTATCACCTTTGATGCTCCTGCCACTGCCTCTTTGGCCATAAGCGGACGCTTGGTTGCATCCCGGTCGCCACCTGCCCCAACAACAGCTATTAGCTGCTGGCCAGGCTCACGAATATCATTGATGGTTGAAATCACATTAACAAGTGCATCGGGGGTATGAGCATAATCAACAATAGCAGTGATGCCATTGCCCGACCGTATGGTTTCGAACCTGCCACTAACCGGCTTAAGCCTGCTGAGTGCCACAAGCACCTCATCATTATCAAATCCCAATAAAATGCAGGCTCCATACACAGCAAGCAGGTTCTGCACATTGAACGACCCCACAAAAGGAGTCCACACTTCTATACCGTTAATAACAAGTTGCATACCCTCGAATGAGTGCTCAATGATGCGTGCCTTAAAATCGGCAACCGCCCTTATGGAGTAGCTTTTCTTGGCAGCATTGCAATTCTGCAACATCACCATTCCATTTTTGTCATCCACATTGGTAAGCGCAAAAGCATCGGCATCAAGCCCATCAAAGAAAGCCTTTTTAGCCTTTATGTATGCACTAAAAGTTTTATGGTAATCAAGATGGTCGTGTGTGATATTTGTAAAGATGCCACCCCTGAACTTCAATCCTGCAATACGCCGCTGGTCAACACTATGCGAGCTAACCTCCATGAAGCAGTAGTCGCACCCCTGCTCCACCATCTGATTCATTATCATATTAAGGGTAACAGCATCGGGGGTTGTATGAGTTGCCTCAAGGCGCTGAGTTCCTATAAAATTCTCAACCGTTGAGAAAAGCCCTGCCTTGTATCCAAGCAAACCGGCCATCTCATATAGAAGTGTAGCAGTAGTTGTCTTTCCGTTAGTGCCCGTTACTCCCACCAGTTTGAGGTTGCGCGATGGATAATTATAGAATGCAGAGGCCATAAGCCCCAGTGCTTCATGACTATCATCAACCACCACCACAGTAGCATCGGCAGGTATAGGGCAATCGATATGCTGGCACACTACCGCCTTGCATCCTTTTGCAAGTACCTGCTCAATATATTGATGGCCATCGGCTTGCGACCCTTTAAGAGCCACAAACAGAGTATCGGGTTCTGCCTTACGGCTATCGAACACAATAGAAGATATATTTTTTGATAAATCTCCGGTTACCTTCACTGCCGATACATCAGCAATTAGCTGTGACAACTTCTTCATTTACCCAAGTTTTAAATAGATATACGCACCTTTATTATAGCTGCTGCCGGCCTGCAACGATTGCTCCACAACCCTTCCAACACCGGTAACCCTAACACTCAACCCAGCCTCATCGAGCAGAAAAACTGCATCGCGGGCTCCCATACCAATCACGCTGG
The DNA here is from genome assembly GCA_964635545.1 of uncultured Marinilabiliaceae bacterium. Classification (GTDB taxonomy): domain Bacteria; phylum Bacteroidota; class Bacteroidia; order Bacteroidales; family Marinilabiliaceae; genus JAGPIS01. The sequence continues at coordinate 27,404 of CAZWOA010000005.1, read as the reverse complement.
GCACAATACCCTCGGGATAAAATTTTGAGTTCAAATCAACCTGTTTTTCACCCGAAGAGGCCGAAACCCATTCCGAATTAATTTTTTTAGCATCAGCAGGAATATTCAAATGCTTGAATACCTGCACTATATCTTTTTTTCTACCACCTTTGGACCATGGCATATACTGACTATCAGGCACATCGTAACTTATGGCAAAATCAGGATTATTATAGCTATTGGCATATACTTTATCAGCAATATCCTTAACAACTGTGCCTGCCACCACATTACCATAATAGCCATAATTACTGGGGCCTGTTACAACTACTATACAGCTGTAAATAGGCTTATCTGCAGGAAAATAACCGGCAAACGATGCCAGATAATTTATGCCAGACTTAGTTTTATAACCACTATTTTTATCGGCAATCTGCGCAGTACCTGTTTTCCCTGCAATGCCATAGGGTGTTCCTTTGATATTTTGGGCTGTACCATCCTCTACCACTCCTTTAAGCAACTCTTGCACTTTTTTTACAGTACTTCCCGAGCATATTGACGACTTAATAACCTCGGGACCAAACCTTTTAATCATGGCGCCATGCTCCATCAGCCCTTCGGCAAAGCGTGGTTTCATCATTCTACCATTATTGGCAATGGCATTATAGAGAGTAAGCATCTGAAGCGGAGTAATCATCACCTCATAACCTATGGACATCCATGGCAGCGTTGTTCCCGACCAGGTTTTATCCTGCGGGGTTTTAATATGTGGTTTCCCTTCGCCTTTTATCTCTATATTCAACTCTTCGCCAAGGCCCATATCATGCAATCGGCTTATAAACTGACCCGGCTTCTTGGCATACCCCTGCTGTATAATGCGTGAAATAGCAATGTTGGATGATTTTTCAAAACCCTCTTTCACAGTAACTACACCATAGCCGCCATTTTTTGAGTCGCGCATTGTGCGGTCGTAATATCGGTATGCACCACTGAAAGTGTTGATGGTATCATTAATATCAATCAAATCATCTTCGAGAGCTGCAATTATAGATGCCAGCTTAAATGTTGAACCCGGCTCACCTGCCTCACCAATGGCATAGTTGAAATAATCCTCCACATAGCGGCCATATCCATCGCGATGCAGGTTTACGATAGCCCTTACAGCTCCGGTTTTCACCTCCATAAGAATTGCCACCCCGTGATGGGCATTATGTTTACGAAGTTGGTTACGTAGCGAATGTTCTGCAACATCTTGAATATCAATATCAATAGTTGAAACAAGGCTTACACCATCCTCGGGTGCCACCAGTTCATTATGTATCGAACGGCTCGAAAGTCGTATTTTATTACCTTTACCCGGTTCGCCCCTCAACTCATTGTCGTAGGCCTGCTCAAGTCCGAGCATTGCACCCATCTCCCTGTCGGTATAAAGTTTGCCTATGGTGCGGGCGGCAAGTGAACCGAACGGCAATATGCGGGTATCCTTCTGTTCAAATATAAACCCGCCCTTATTGGAGCCAAGATTAAAAATAGGGAACTCCTTGATACGCTTGAGATCGGTATATGAAACTGATTTTTTACTGATTTCGAAATAACGATTACCCTTCATCCTGGCTTTGCGTATTCTGTTTTTATATTCTGCTGCTGAGTAATCGCCAAAGAAAGCTGATAAACGGCGCGACAAAGCATCAATATTTTCATCAAACAACGCATTGGTGAGTCCACCAGCATTGGTATCCATAAATATTCGATAGCTAGGCACCGAGCATGCCAGTTTTCGTCCATCAACAGCAACAATCTCACCACGGGTAGCTTCTATGATATAGGTACTCTCCTGTGCGTTAGCTATTTTAGTATTATACTCATCACCAGGTATCAACTTAAGTTTAACTATCTGAAATACAATTGCAAATGCCAAAATAATAACCGGCACCAAAAACAAGAGGAAACGCAATATCGTTTTATCTACCTTGCTCATCTTACCTTCAGTTTACGTGGTGGAGTGGTCATCTGCTTTAGGTCTATACCCTCGTCTTCCAGGCGCCGTACAACCTCACTCTGCTTGCTAAGCAGCATTAGTTGCGATGAAGTGGTTGTCTCTTCATATCTAAGCTCCTGATTATCTCTTATCAGTATCGATGCATACTCTTGCTTCTTCTCCATATTGTAGTGATAGGTGATATGCACGAACACTAAAAGCGCAATGAAGAGCAAATAGTTAATCTGCCCCTGCAACTTCGGATGCCGTAAAATAGCACCATTTAGGAAGTCACTAAACTTTATGGTTTTTATGTCATCATTTCCACCCATATCTCATTCAATTTCTTTCTGCAATGCGCATCTTCGCACTTCTCGCCCTACTATTTCTCTCTATTTCAGCATCATCAGGCACTATTACCTTTCTATTTACGGCACTGAAAGGTGTGGCCGAATTTCCGTATATATCCTTTTCAGCCTCTGCCTCGAAGCAGCTGCCTGATCGTATCAGGTTTTTCACCATACGGTCCTCAAGGCTGTGATATGATATTATTACCAGTCGTCCGCCCGGTTTTATCAGTTTCACCGATTGGCTAAGCATCTCCGACAGCACATCCATCTCGCCATTAACCTCGATGCGAAGGGCCTGAAACACCTGCGCCAAAAATTTTGACTGTTCAAACTGTGATGTAACCTTCTCGCCTAGTTCGCGCAACGCACCGGTGGTTGCAATTGGCGCCACTTCACGCGCCGCCATTATCTCGCGCACCAATCGTCCCGGCTTTTTTATCTCGCCATATATTGATAGAATACGTTTAAGGTCGGCTTCGGAATAGCTGTTTACAATATCGGCGGCACTCCTTTTTATGCCTTGCCCCATACGCATATCCAGCGGTGCGTCAAAGCGGAATGAGAAGCCGCGCTCGGGCGAATCGAAATGGTGCGACGACACACCAAGGTCGCCAAGGATACCATCCACGCCATCAATCTCCAGAAATCGCAAAAACCTGCCAATATATCTGAAATTATGACGAACAAATATCAACCTCTCATCATCAGGACGGTTATTGTAAGCATCCTCATCCTGATCGAACACCACCAGAGTACCCTTATCGCTCAGTCGCGACAAAATCTCGCGGCTATGTCCGCCCCCACCAAAGGTTAGGTCAACATAAACGCCATCCGGATTGATATTAAGGCCATCAACCGACTCCTTTAACAGTACTGGTATGTGATATTGTTCCGACATAACTCCCTCATTTCAAAATTCATAACCTACAACGAGCCGAACAACTTCTCGGCCAGTTGCCCCTCCTCCTCACTGCTCATTTTTGTTGCGGCATACTCATCTTCGCCCCACAACTCAATATATTGGTCGATGCCAAGCATAACTAAATCCTTGCCGGCACCCACAAGTTCCATGAGCCTGCGTGGCACCAGCAAACGGCCATTACCATCAAGTGCCACCTCGGCAGTATCGCTGAGGTAACTTCTTAAAAAACGCTGATGTTCTTTATTATACGGATTAATTTTTTCGCGAAGTTTATCGAGTCTATTCTCCCATTCAGTGTATGGATAGAGAACAAGACATGGCTCATAAAGGTCTTTTTTAACCACAAAACGGGTCTCTCCCACTGCATCAACTATCTTTTTGAAAGCGGCAGGGAGCACAATTCGACCTTTGGCATCGGCTTTGCAGTTAAAATCACCTATAAACACTGACATCTGTACAAAATCTTTTCAACCGCTAAAGTACAATTAAATTAAACCACTATCAACCACTTTACCCCACTTTTTGACTTAAAAAAAATTTTTCTCTTTTAATAGTGATATTTATGGGGGTTAAACAAGTAAAACACCTTACGATTTTAAATTTTTAACATTAACATGTAGAGTACAAAATCAATATTTTTTACTATTATTGAACTGTCAATGACAAAAGATTTAGACATTACAATGGAAGACATAAACCTCATAGACGTAGAAAAAGTGTTTGCATCGAAGAATGCAAAAATGCTACGTTACATACCCCGCTTCTTCATAAGCTACCTGAAACGCATTGTGCATCAGGACGATATAAACGAATTTCTGATTAAAGCAAAAGATATAAAGGGAATTGAGTATGCCAAAGCAATTATAGATAAATTCAATCCCAAAGTATCAATTCATGGCCTCGAAAACATTCCCGATGAGGGACGTTTCATCTTTGCCTCCAACCATCCGTTGGGTGGGCTTGATGGCATGATTTTTATTGATGCAGTGGGAAAAAAATTCAGAGACATCAAATTTCCGGTTAACGATATATTAATGAATATCACCAACTTCGGCGATATATTTCTACCTATCAACAAACATGGAGCCACAGGGCGCGAGGCAGCAGCGAGGCTCGATGCCGCCTTTGCATCCGACAGCCAAATACTTATGTTCCCCGCCGGAATGGTATCGCGAAAAACTAAGGGCGTGATAAAAGATGGCGAATGGAAGAGAACCTTTGTAACAAAAGCAATAACACATCATCGCGACATAATTCCGGTATATATATCGGGACAAAACAGTGCTTTTTTTTACAACATGCATAATTTTAGAAAAATATTTGGCATCAAACTTAATATTGAAATGTTATATCTGCCTGATGAAATGTATAAACAAAATGGCAAAAAAATATCCATAACATTTGGCAAGCCTTTTGCATGGAATGAGTTTAGTAGCAAACCTGCACAGGAGACTGCCGACAAATTAAAAGAGATGACATACTCATTGGCAAAAAATGATTAAATTTGCATTATTGATATTTTTCTGAATTAAGAAATCCATATCAGAAATGAAAACTGATATGGCTATAGAAAACAAAATTTACCATATGAAACCAGCACAACCTGTCATACCTCCTGTTTCGCGCGAAGAGCTTGAAGCTGAACTTACACGTGACAGATTCATCCGAAGCACCAATAAAGGCAACAATAAAATATTCGACTTCTCGGCCAGCGAGGCCCCGGCACTTATGCGCGAGGTGGGCCGCCTAAGGGAGATATCATTCCGCATGGCAGGTGGTGGCACCGGTAAAGGAGCCGACATAGATGAGTATGACACGGGCGAAATACCATTCCGCCAGCTTATTGTGTGGGACCCTGATGATAGAGAGATACTTGGCGGTTACCGCTACATACTTTGTAAACACCTACCACAAAACCAGGAGGGAGTTAAGCATCTTGCCACTTCGCATATGTTCCATTTCTCCGACCAGTTTATAAAAGAGTATCTGCCACAAACCATTGAACTGGGACGTTCGTTTGTGCAACCAACTTACCAGAGCAGCAAGGCAGGCTCCAAAAGCCTATTTGCACTCGATAATCTATGGGACGGACTGGGCTCCATAATGGTTGACAACCCCGACATGAACTATTTCTTCGGAAAAGTAACCATGTACACACATTTCAACCAGCAAGGACGCGACCTGATACTGGGTTTTATGGCAAAATATTTTAAAGACCGCGAAAATCTGATTTATCCCTATAAGCCAATACAGATAGGACTATCGCCCGAAGAGACCGACGCTATATTTACAGAAGGAAACTTTAACGACGACTATAAGATACTAAGCAAAAAAGTGAGGGAGCTGGGAGAAAACATACCGCCACTCATAAGTGCCTACATGAATCTGTCACCATCGATGAAGACCTTTGGCACTGCCATCAACGACGAGTTTGGCGATGTGGAGGAGACTGCAATAATCATTAACCTGCGCGACCTGTACGAAGGTAAAACAGCGCGACACGTGAATACTTACAGCCCAAAAGAGTGAGTTTACATCACACAAAATAGAAACACCCCAAGAGCCTTCCATTAAAAGAAGGCTTTTTTTTACTATATTTACATAAACATCAGAAAATACAATATCATGAAAAAGAACAAAATACGCATCATATTATCAATCATAGTAGTGGGGCTGGCTGCAATATGGCTATTTACCCCGCAATATTTAAGGGTGGCACTGATATACCAACAGCCTGAAATTGATGATTATACCATATTCAACAACAGAACAATTGAACCGTCCACCACACCCGTAACCTGGAACACAGCCTCCAATTACAACAAGGCTGAAATATCGGCATCACTTCGCGACAGCATTGAGAAATACAACACTATTGCCTACCTTATAATACAGAATGACAGCATATTATACGAAGAGTACTGGGATAACTACGGCACCGAAAGCCTCTCCAACTCCTTCTCGATGGCTAAAACCGTGGTGGTAATGCTCGTGGGTTGCGCCCTTGACGATGGCTACATAAAATCGGTTGATGAACCGGTAATAACTTACCTCAACGACATAAAAGGGGCCTATGCCGGGCAGCTAACCATAAAAGATGTGCTAAGCATGAGTTCCGGCTCATCATGGGACGAGAGTTACTCATCGCCCACATCAATAACCACCAAAGCATATTATGGCAACGACCTTATTAAGGTGATGGCCGGAGTTACATTTGACCAGGAACCGGGAAAAATATTTACATACAAAAGCGGTGACACACAGCTACTTGCCATGATTATAGAGAAAGCAACAGGCAAAAACATATCTCAATATGCATCCGAGAAAATATGGAAACCGGTTGGTGCTGAGCATCAGGCTCTTTGGTCGGTTGATAATGAAGAGGGAATTGAGAAAGCCTACTGCTGCTTCAACTCCAACGCACGCGATTTTGCACGCCTCGGAAGGCTTATCCTCCATAATGGCGATGCCTATGGAACTCAGGTGATATCGCAATCATACATTGCTGCTATGACTACCCCCACCGGCCATCTCACCGATAATACCGGCAAACCAGTTGATTACTATGGCTACCAGACATGGATACTGCATCACCAAGGGTTGACCATGCCCACACTTCGCGGCATATTGGGCCAATATATTATTGCAATTCCGGAGAGAAACGCCATCGTAGTTAGGCTTGGCCATAAACGCAGCGACGCAAAACAGAACAACTTCACCACCGACATATATTGCTATGTTGATGCAGCCCTTGAAGTGCTGGATAAGGCGGGGGAGTGAGGCAAAATATAAAAGACTGACTTATCACGCTTTATTTTCATTATAAACTAACTCTAAAATATTCTTGGACTTTATTTGTCCATTTATAAAAACTTTGTATGTTTGGACAAATATTGACCAATAAAAGAATGGCAACATTTAAGAATATCAAATCTTTTGGGGAACACCTTAGGAGTCTTAGAGAAACACAAGGCTTAACTCTAAAAAGTGTAGCTGGAAGCATTGGCATAGACACTTCGCTACTTGCTAAAATTGAACGTAATGAAAGACAGCCGACAAAACAAATCATTAAGCAAGTCGCGTGTTTTTTCAATTGTGATGAACAAGAATTGTTAAACAATTTATTAAGCGACCAAATAGCACATAAAATCTTGATTGAAGAGGCTGATTTAAGCATACTTAAGGTTGCTGAAGAAAAAGTTAAATATCTAAAAACTGTAACCAATGGAAAATAAAATAAAAGTTGCAGAACTGTTTGCCGGAGTTGGTGGGTTTAGACTTGGGCTAGAAGGTTGGCAAGGAAAATCTGCATCATCCAACTATAGCGAAAATCTTAAAAGTTTATATAAAGTCATCTGGAGTAATCAATGGGAGCCATCAACAAAAACTCAACATGCATCAGCTGTGTATGAGAATAGATTTGGTATGGACAATCACTCAAACAAAGATATTGCAACTGTTGATGTTGACGAGATACCAGATCATGATTTATTAGTCGGAGGATTTCCTTGTCAAGATTATTCGGTTGCAACAACGCTAAAAAACTCAAAGGGTCTAATAGGAAAAAAAGGTGTTTTATGGTGGTCGATTCACAGAATTCTTTCGGAAAAGAAAAACAAACCAAAATATATTTTGCTCGAAAATGTTGATAGACTTCTTATTTCGCCATCAACACAAAGAGGAAGAGATTTTGCAATTATATTACAAAGTTTGAACGAATTAGGATATGCTGTTGAGTGGAGAGTAATAAATGCTGCAGATTATGGAATGCCTCAGAGAAGAAGAAGAATTTTTATTTTGGCATACCTAAACAACACGGTGATATACAACAATATAAAATCAGCCACTCCCATTAAATGGATTTTGGAAGAGGGAACTTTAGCTAATTCTTTTCCAATTACAACTGAACAAGTTTTATTTCCACAAGAGTTTGAACTAAAAGGAGATATAGTTTATATTTCAGAAAACTTCAACAAAGCAGGCAAAACTGGATTGTTTGAGAACTCTGGTCTAATGATTAACGGTAGGATTACAACTATCAAAACTCAACCAAATTACTTTGGAAGATTCACGCATTTAAGAGATTTAATTCTTAACGGAGAAGTAACAGATGATTTCTATATCGATAATGAAGAACTTGATAAGTGGATATATTTAAAAGGACCAAAAAAAGAGATGCGTAAAAATTCAGATGGATTTGAATACAATTATAGTGAAGGGGGAATGATATTTCCTGACCCATTAGACAAGCCATCACGTACAATTATTACAGGTGAAGGAGGGAAGTCAGCATCAAGATTTAAACATGTAATTCAAACTCCCAAAGGATATAGGAGATTATCACCGATTGAATTAGAACGTTTAAATATGTTTCCTGATAATCACACAAAATTAGAAGGAATTTCAGATACAAAACGAGCATTTTTTATGGGAAATGCATTAGTTGTTGGTGTGATAGAAAAAATAGGAATAGCGTTAACGGAAAAAATAAAAAATGAAGTTACAATATAATCCTAAAAGCAAAAAATCAATAATTGAGTATGCAAAAAAATTAAAGGGTAAGACATTGCGTCAAGCTTGCAACTCAACTATTTTAAATCACTCTTATTCTGGAAAAGGTAATTTCGGACAGGTTTTAGAGAAGTTTTATTTTGGTTATGAACCAAATTCTAAAGCAGAGGCAGATTTTGCTCAAATTGGAATGGAGCTAAAATCTTCGCCATTAAAACAATTAAAAAATAATGAATACCGTTCCAAAGAAAGACTAGTCTTAAATAAAATAAACTACTTAAATGTAGTCAACCAGAACTTTGAAAACAGCGATTTTATAAAAAAGAATTCATGTATTCTTTTAGTTTTTTATTTACATAAAATTGGCTACGACATATTAGACTTAACAATAAAATTGGTTGATGAGTGGAACTTTCCTTTGACTGACCTAGAAATTATAAAAAAAGACTGGGAAATTATTACAAAAAAAATTGCAGATGGGAAAGCACATGAACTTTCAGAGGGTGATACATTCTATTTAGGTGCTTGCACAAAAGGGGCAAATGCATCATCTGTTCGAAAACAACCTTTTTCTGAAATACCTGCAAAGCAAAGAGCATATTCTCTCAAACAAGGTTATGTAAATCATATAATTGCCTCAATTGCGGGAAATACTAAAGAGGTTTATGGTAAACTTATTCCTACAGTAATAGAAGCAAAAAAGAAGACCATAGAAGAAGTTGTAGCTTCTAAGTTTAAACCATTCTATGGAAAAACAGTGGAAAAAATTATTGAAGATTTAAGTTTAGACTTAAATAAATCTGCTAAAAATTTTTATGCAAATCTAACAAAGGCTATTCTTGGAATAGCACTTGATAAAGAAATTGAAGAATTTGACAAAGCAGAAATTATTGTAAAAACCGTTCGTTTAAAAGAGAATAACTTACCCAAAGAAGACATTTCCTTCCCGTCATTCAAATACGAAGACCTTGTAAATGAAGAATGGGACAATTCAACATTTAAAAACATCTTGGAGCATAAATTCTTATTTGTGTTTTTCCAATTTGAAAACAGAAAATTGACTTTGAGGAAAGTAAAATTTTGGAATATGCCATATGCAGATTTAATTGAAGTTGAAAAAGTTTGGCTTAGAACGCAAAAAGTAGTTGTAACTGGTGAAATTGTAAAGGGATTTAAAACTGACAAAAATGGCAATATTAATCGTGAAACAAACTTTCCTAACAAAAAATTCAGTAAAATCTCAAGCGTTAGGCCTCATGCAAAAAACGCTGCGGATACATATCCATTACCTAAACAAGACAAGCTAACAAAAGAATTGGATTATACAAAGCATTGTTTTTGGCTAAACAATAACTATATTAGAGATGAAATCTACTTGAAATAAACACTTATAAAACACTGAATAACAATCACTTTAAACATAACAGAAAAAAGTAACATATGGCTAAATACCTTTTCTATACAGATGAGGGATATACAGTATCTCCTAATAATAATCAATTAGAAAGCTTTCAGATTCTTGGATTTGAAGATGCTGAAACGACACAAGAAGGAATAAACAAGTTAATTGCAAATAACCCTTGGATTTCGGAAAGTGAGTTCAGTATTGAGAAAATTAAGCATAAAACATTAATAAGTTCTGAGGACATTGATAATTAAAAATCAATAATAGATTATTTATGGAAAGATGAAGAAAAAAAATTTAACGAATCAGACGAACCACACGACCATATTTTTCTAAAAATTAAACATTTGAGAAATATAATCTGATAATCTCTTACTAAACTTGAGTGTACTTTAAATTTTTAACCCCAAAACGGCCACAACCTTCACAAGTTGCAGCCGTTTTCTGTTTTATTGTTTATAAATTTAATAGGGGCGTTTTTCGTTGCCTTCTATATAATTTATAAATGCATTATTAACCACTTTATTGCCACCAGGTGTAGGATAATCTCCGGTGAAGTACCAATCACCCAGGTCGTTAGGACAGGCAGCATGAAGATTCTCAATGGTTTGGAACACCAGCTCCACCTCAGCGGTTATATCATCGGGAGTAAGCATCTTGGCTATCTTATCCGATATTTGCTCAGCAGTAAACGGACGATAGATACCTTTCACGCAGTTCACAATCTCATCTTTAGGCAGAAATTGCTGCTCCTTACAATCGCGATACACCTTATCGATAACATCGGCACGGCCGGTCTCCTTCAGCAACTCAATCGCTGCGGTAAATGCACAAAACTCGCCCATTTTGGCCATATCGATACCGTAGCAGTCGGGATACCTGATTTGAGGAGCCGACGAAACAATAATAATCTTCTTTGGGCCAAGGCGGTCAAGAATTTTCAGGATACTCTTCTTCAATGTTGTTCCCCTCACTATAGAGTCATCTATAACCACAAGAGTATCAACACCTTTCTGCACAATGCCATATGTAACATCATACACGTGAGCAACCATATCGTCGCGGGCATTATCGGAAGTGATAAACGTACGCATCTTCACATCCTTCACTGCAATCTTCTCATTGCGAGGCGAAAGAGCAAGAATTTCGGCAAGTCGCGCTTCAGTAATCGTGTCGCGCTCAGCCACTATCATCTTGGCCTGGATACTGCGTATGTGGTCGCGCACGCCCTCAAGCAGTCCGAAATAGGCTGTTTCGGCAGTATTGGGGATATATGAATATACAGTATTTTCAATGTCATCGCTGGTTTTTTCAAGAATTATTGGAGCCAACAATCTTCCCAGCATTTTACGCTCCTGATAGATATCCCTATCACTGCCGCGCGAGAAATATACCCGCTCAAAAGAGCACGATTTACGCTCTTGAGGCACTCTAACCAACTCTTCGGATACCTCTCCGTTCTTCTTTATTATGAGCGCATGCCCCGGCTTAACCTCTTTTATCTGTGCCGACTTAAGTCGCATAGCAGTTTGAATTACAGGCCTTTCGGATGCCACTACCACGATTTCATCATCGGCATAATAGTGAGCCGGCCTAATTCCCCATGGGTCTCTAATCACGAAAGCATCACCATGGCCAAGCACACCGGCAATGGCATATCCACCGTCCCAGCGGCGGCTTGAGCGCTCAAGAATCTTACGCACATCGAGGTCTTTCTCTATTTCGTATGATATCTCACGATTGGGCAAACCCTCATTTTTAAATTGACGGAACAGCATCTGAATCTCTTCATCTAGGAAGTGACCCACATTTTCGAGCACAGTTACCGTGTCGGAATAGTCTTTGGGATGCTGACCCAACGCCTCCAAAGCATTGAATATTTCGTCAACATTGGTAAGATTGAAGTTACCCGCCATGGCAAGGTTGCGTGATCGCCAGTTATTCTCGCGCATCACGGGGTGCACATAGTCAATGCTGTTATTTCCAAATGTGCCGTAGCGAAGGTGTCCCATGTAAAGTTCACCGGCAAATGGCAGGTTAGTCTTGGCCCAATCGGCATCCTGCATCACCTCTCCCACCGTCTCTTCAGCCTTTTTTATAGGTTGAAACACATGATTGAAAACATCTTGTATGGAGTTATTACTATTTGATCGTGCCCTGGATATATATTTACATCCCGATGGCTGGTCAATCTTTAAACATACAGCACCGGCACCATCCTGCCCCCTGTTATGCTGCTTCTCCATCAACAGATAGAGTTTATTAAGTCCATACATCCATGAACCATATTTTTGGCGATAATAATCTAGGGGTTTCAGCAGGCGAATCAGTACAATTCCACACTCGTGTTTAATCTGGTCACTCATCTTTAAATTCTCTTTTTACAGGCTTACAAAGTTATTTCTATTTTCCCTATTCTTCAATAAAATATTATCAACATCAGAAAAAAAGAGAACCGGATTTTAACAATGTAAAACCCGGTTCTCTTAGATACTATTTCACATCACTTTTTTTGATGTTGTTATCTTTAACCATATAGCTGCTTGGAAACTGTTTTTTCACTTTATTAAGCAGCGGCAATGCCTCATTTTTATACCTATAGTTGCCTACTCTAACTCTCCAGAATGGTGCATTATAGTACAAATCGGCCATTTCGGAAGGGAAAAGACTAAGAAACTTCACCCTTATTGCCATCGCCTCCTTTTTAGAGTTTACCCCGCTACCGGAGTATAGTTGTATGCGATAACCTTCTATAAATCCAATTTTCGAATTTATGTCTCTGTAATCACTCAACATCTCGGCAATTCCCAAATCTTGACTAATTACCACAACCCCCTCATCAGGTTTAGCCTGTTGCAATTGAAGAATGATATTTGGTCGTTTCTCGCTTTCCTGTGCTGCAGCCATCAACGGCAACACCATAATAAAGAGTAACAATAAAGATCTGAATCTAAACATATCTGGAATGATTATAAAATATTTAGCCTACAAATATAATCATTCTTTTACCGGTATTGCAAGAATAGGACATTTAGAATTATTGACAAGTTCATTTAAAAACGGACGAAATCTATCGGCAAAGGGATTAATTTTATCCACCACCTCCACTGCAATTATGTCTGCCTCCACATCAGATGCAAACTGAATAAGTTGGGTTGGAAGATTTTTACCTGATAAAGTTGTAGTTTTCGACACTGTAATACCCGCATGATTACTAAGATACCTCTCTACCTGATGCATAGTAGCAAGCAGTTGACCGATAATATATTTTAATTTTGTTTGACGCATCCCCACAAGTATCACCGATGCATTGAACAGTTTTGCAACACCGGCAACGATTGGTAATTTCTTACGGCTACTCTTCTTAAGGTCGATAGGTATCACAATTTTCGAGAAGTTGGAGTCGTAACTCATATCGTGCCGCAGCACAAGAACCGGGCAGGGAGCATTCACCACAAGCCTGTAGGCATTACTTCCTATCCACCTGTCGGTAAAGCCCGATATACCGTGAGAGCCCATCACTATAATGGTTGTATCATCATAGAGAGCCTGATTAGCAATCTGTTGTACCACACTTCCTTCGCGCACGCGGTAGTCCATCTTTCCACCTGGAACATTATATTGACTGCCATACTCATTAAAAATCCAACTCATCCAAGACTCTATGCGGTCATTAAGCCGCACTTCCACAACATCTTTGGCAAACTCAGGAGCATAGTGCGAACCCGTTCTTACGTGCAACACTCTCAGATTAGACTGCAGCTTATTAGCAATCGCAATTCCATGCTTAAGTGCATTAAGCGAGGTCTCAGAAAAATCTATAGGTACTAATACTCGTCTCATATTATATCTCTTTTTTATTTATACGCACCAAACAGCAATTTGGATACATTTAGAGTACATAATTTTATGGTTCTTCATCACAATACCTTAAAATTAATATTTTTTTCTGATAATTGGAACCATATCAGACTAAAAATAATTTCGGAATTATTTTACCTAAATAGGATTAACGGAGTAAAAATTCCATTATATGCACTATTTTTGCAGTAACAATATTTTACACAACAATTATCTAATTTACATAAAGATGAGTGACATTACCGCCACACCTGTGAGAGAAACGATTGAAGATGGCAAAAAACTATATATTGAGACTTACGGCTGCCAGATGAATAGTGCCGACAGCGAAGTGGTTGCCTCGGTGATGGGCATGGATGGCTATGAAGTTACCGAAGACGCCAAAGAGGCCGATGCAATTTTCATCAATACCTGCTCCATACGCGATAATGCTGAGCAACGTGTGCTTGGTCGCCTTACCGAACTCAACTCGCTTAAGAAGAACCGCCCGTCATTGGTTGTGGGCATTATTGGCTGCATGGCCGAACGTGTAAAAGAGTCGCTGTTTGAAAAAGGTGCCGACGTAGTGGTGGGCCCCGATGCCTATCTCGACCTCCCCCACCTGGTTAGCATGGCCGAGAATGGCGAAAAAGCGATTAACGTAGAACTCTCTACCAAAGAGACTTATGCTGATATTATTCCCAGCCGCATAGGCAAAAACAGAATATCTGGCTTCGTATCGATTATGAGGGGATGCAACAACTTCTGCTCCTACTGCATTGTGCCATACACCCGCGGACGTGAGCGCAGCCGCGACATACAAAGCATAATCAACGAAATTAACGACCTTAAGGAGCGAGGATTCAAAGAGGTTACTCTTCTTGGTCAAAATGTTAATTCATACCATTTCAAATCGGAAACCGAGGATGCCGATTTCACTGTATTGCTCGACCGTGTGGCTGAGGCATTTCCTACTATGCGCATACGGTTTACCACGTCGCACCCAAAAGATATGACCGACGAAACACTGGAGGTGATTGCACGCCACGATAACCTGTGCAAACACATTCACCTTCCTGTGCAATCGGGCAGCAGCAGCGTGTTGAAGATGATGAACCGCAAATATGACCGCGAGTGGTACATGAACCGCATCGAGGCAATATGGCGCATAATCCCCGAATGTGGCATCACCACCGACGTATTTACCGGCTTCCACTCCGAAACCGAAGAGGATCATAAAGAGACACTATCACTTATGGA
>CAZWOA010000005.1:0-12059 GCA_964635545.1 uncultured Marinilabiliaceae bacterium | reverse complement strand
TGCTTCGAACTGGGTGTAACAACGCCCGAAATGTTAGAAATATTTGGTGTTGCCAACCTGGTTGGCGGCACCATAGTTATACCTCACACACGCAGAGCCATGGAATATTGGGATTTGCTGGTGGAGCAATAAACAAACAACATTCATTTTTAAAATTCAATTCATTGGCTTAACTTTGCTTAATTGACTTAGAATTAAGAAATGACAGATCATATTGACTTTGAATCGATAAGACCATATAAGGACGAAGAAGTCCCGGCGGTTTTTGAGCGTCTCACCAAGGAGCAGAGCTTCTTGCGTTTGCTGAAATTCTTATACCCCGACATACCTACTGATTTATTTGTCAATAGGTTACTATCACTAAAAACCATCGATCAGTTTCAGATGGAGATAATCTATCCATATCTGAAACAGATAATGAAAAACACCACCGACGGGGTTACTGCCAGCGGACTGGATAAACTGGACAGCAGTAAAAATTATCTGTTCATATCCAATCACCGTGACATTGTACTCGACTCGGCATTTCTCAATATCGTATTGATGGATCATGGTTTCAGCACAACCGAAATTGCTATTGGTGATAATCTATTGATATATCCATGGATAACCGACCTGGTGAAGCTTAATAAATCATTTATCGTAAAGCGAAACCTTCCTGTTCGTCAAATGATGGAGGCATCGTCAACGCTGTCGGCATATATTCGCAACTCAATTACCAAAAGAAAGCAAAATATCTGGATTGCCCAACGTGAAGGCCGCTCAAAAGATGGTGACGACCGCACTCAAAACAGCTTGCTTAAGATGTTCAACATCAGTGGTGAAGGAGATATACTTGACAATTTTGCCGAACTGCAAATCGTGCCTGTAAGCATATCGTATGAATATGACCCGTGCGACTATCTGAAAGCCTTCGAGTTTCAACAGAAACGTGACATTGAGGGGTTTAAGAAAAGTCAGGCTGACGACCTAATAGCGATGGCCACCGGCTTGCAAGGACGAAAAGGGCGTGTTCACTTCTCGTTTGGCCAACCAATTACCGATGATGTGAGAAAACTATCGGGTACCGACAATAAAAATGAGATTTACAACCAGATTGCCGAGCTGATTGACAAGCAGATACACCATAACTACAAACTATGGCCGGCAAATTATATAGCGTTGGATATATTCAATAAAACAAAAAAATATACGGCACACTACACCGAGGATGATAACATATCATTCCTTGAGTATGTGTATGAGCATATGTCGAGGTTAGATTCCGACGAAGACTTTGTATTTATGACTATTATGGAGATGTATGCCAATCCGGCAATTAACGCCATGAAACAATAAAACAGAAAAGGCTGCCCAACGGTAGCCTTTTTTGTTCTATAATAATAATCAATTCTGATTAATTCCACACGTTATCTCCTCTTTGTTATTTTAAAGCGATTATTTATACCTTTGGATTCAGCCACTACAAAATAGACACCATCAGGCAAATCGGAGATATCATAACTGCCGGTAGCATCCATGGTTTTTACACACACTCCAAGCATATTATAAACCTGCACTCTTGTAACATTCACCCCCGATATTGAAAAAACATCCTTAACAGGATTGGGATAGAGAGAAACCACAGCATTCTCAAACCTATCCACACCTGTAGAAACTTCATCATACACCACCACAATCATCTGCTCAAAGAACTCCTCATTGCCGCAATCATCATAAGCGCGCCATGTGCGGGTAAGCACATACTCATCATCATAATCTTCTTTTGCCTCACCAAGATACTCAATATAAGCATCATACAAATCGGCATCGGGAGTCACTGTACTATCATACTTCACCAGAAGCCCGTTTTTACGAATATATTGCTCGCCATTAATAAGATAGATGATATCGCCGGGCTGCTCGCCATCATAATGCACAAAATCGAGAATTGAAGCGGGCGTCATCAGCCATTCACGCACTTGAATTGTGGGTTGGTTTACAACATCATCAACAGTGAAATGGCAGTTTTGTGGAATCACAACCGTGCCTGCACCTTCAAGTGTTTCCAAAGCTATACTTGCAGATTCATTAGTGCTAAAAGTGAGCATTGAGCCACTTTTTACCGTCACCGACTTTACACCTGCAGAAGATGCCGACAACTTAACTTTTGAAACATCATCAAGCAAAACATGCTCAATATTGGTCATTGTTACTTCAGGAATCACATCGGCATTAACAAACTCAATGTTAGTAACGCCTCCATCGGCAGCTCCTTCAAAGCGGTTTATCCTTTTTGATGATGTTGTAATGGTAGTTGTGCCTGTCATCGGCTTATCATCTTCCACCGACTGTGATAAAATTACACCCTTCACCCTCACCTCTTCCGACTCGATATGGATATCCGTAGGAGTTGATTTGGCCGTATTATGATTTCCAGTGAAAATATCTTCAAAAATAGTCTCGTAAGCTGCATTTTTCACAGTGATATGAGCTCCACTGCCTGCTGAAGGCTGCCCATTCCATGTTCCGGCCACCAACGTAGGGCGTGGGTCGTCAACACCTGCAACATTACCATCGGCTTTGGTACTCACATTATCGAATACCAGCGAGGTATCAGAAACATAAATTACAGTACGTTTGGTGCCTTCGGGAATCATATTCAGATTGATATCCTTTAACACCACATCGGCATCAAGGGCAAGCGGCAACCCACGCTCTAGCCTCAATGAGTACATCAAGCTTCCACCACTGATAATCAAAGCCTTACTGATAACCAACGGATGCCACACGCCAAGAGTATTAGGAAATGAAGCATCTGGTTTTATAGTAATATCAGCCTCAAGCTCTATAATATCACCATCAACAGCATCGTTAAGTGCCTGATTAAATTGGGCATAACTACCTACCTTTATGGTATTACCAAGCGCTAAGCCAATGCCTGAAACTGAAACCGGCTTACAGAAAGTAACTGCTTTAACATCAAACACATCAGGAATATCGTCTCCATCATACACTTCAACATATTCATCTGGCACGGAGACAAATGTTATTTTATCGCCGGCAGTAATACGATTCACCGACCTATAATTTTGTCCGTAAGAGATAGAATAAACGGAAGCTACGGCCACAAGGCACGCCACAAAAAACAACCTACTCATATACAAAAATAAAAAAACAAAGTGCATCCATACCAGAACACACTTCACATCTTTCAGGAAAATTGATTTTAATTGAGTCTCTCAAGCCATTTATCGGGCTGCTCTACCACAAATCTATCTACTTTATTGCTATTTGAGATAACCGAAATACCATTATTTATAAATCCCAATGTTTTATATCTCTTTATCTCTGCAATCTCCTCGAGCATTATCGACCTTTCGCCGCTTTGAATATTTATTTTATGAGAATTAAATACCAGACGGTTAGTAGTAAGAAAAAGTTTGCCTCCCACACCTTCGGCGCCCACAAAATGGTTAGCATCAGTTTCAAACACCACCTCTTCATCGGGATCAAGCTCTATATCAATATCATGAACTAATTTAGATGACTTGAAAATAGAGATAAAAAACGAGAATAGAATTCCGGCTACAGCTCCTGTCACCACACCACTCATAACGATACGAAGCACTGTGAATAACTCAAAAACATTGGCTGAAAATAAATTGAAAATAATAAAAACAACCATTATGGGAATGCCAAATGCTAGACCTATTTTAATATCAAATTTCTTCATAGTCGGTAATTTGCATTATTTACAATAATAAGCAACGATTATATTGATTCCAAAAATATAAAACAAATCATTATCAACACATTAAAAACAGAAAAATTACTAAATAAAAAAGGCCTCCCAAGGGAAGCCTCTTCTATATATTGCAATAATAAATTATTTCTTGATAACTTTTTGGTATCCGTAGATAGCAGCTTCACCAAGTTGCTCTTCGATACGAAGAAGTTGGTTATATTTAGCCATACGGTCAGAACGGCTCAATGAACCGGTCTTAATCTGTCCGCTATTGGTAGCAACGGCGATATCGGCAATAGTTGAATCCTCAGTCTCACCCGAACGGTGTGAAGTAACTGAAGTATAACCTGCACGGTGAGCCATTTCAATAGCATCAAGAGTCTCGGTAAGAGTACCGATTTGGTTAACTTTAATAAGGATAGAGTTGGCAGCACCAAGTTCGATACCTTTTTTCAGGTACTCAACGTTAGTTACAAACAAGTCATCACCTACGATTTGGCACTTATGACCAATTTTGTTGTTAAGTTTAACCCAGCCATCCCAGTCGCTTTCGCCGCAACCATCCTCGATAGAGTCGATTGGGAAATTCTCAACTAAAGAAGCAAGGAATTCAACCTGCTCATCAACGCTACGCTTAGCACCATTGGCACCTTCAAATTTAGCATAGTTATAAGTTCCGTTTTCGAAAAACTCTGATGCAGCACAGTCAAGAGCAATAGATACTTCGCCACCTTCGCTAAGACGCCCTGGTTTGTAACCTGCTTTTTTGATAGCTTCGATAATGCTGTTAAGAGCATCTTCGGTGCCGTTAAGAGCAGGAGCAAAACCTCCCTCATCACCCACAGCGGTGCTAAGGTTACGGTCGTGAAGTACTTTTTTAAGGTTATGGAAAATCTCAGCACCCATACGAAGAGCTTCGCGGAAGCTTTTTGCACCAACAGGGCGAATCATAAACTCTTGGAATGCGATAGGCGCATCAGAGTGAGAACCGCCATTGATGATGTTCATCATAGGTACAGGAAGAGTTTTAGCATTTGTACCACCGATATAGCGGTAAAGTGGCAAACCAAGAAAATCTGCAGCAGCATGAGCTACGGCAAGTGACACGCCAAGGATAGCGTTAGCACCTAGTTTTGATTTTGTTTTTGTGCCGTCCATAGCAATCATTTTGCGGTCGATACCCACTTGGTCAAGTGAGTTCATACCTATGATAGCCGGTGCAATGATGTTATTTACGTTTTCAACGGCTTTAAGCACGCCTTTACCAAGGTAACGTCCCTTATCTCCATCTCTAAGCTCTAAAGCTTCATTTTCGCCTGTTGATGCACCGCTAGGTACAGCAGCGCGACCTTGAGCACCACACTCAAGTAGTACTTCAACCTCAAGGGTAGGATTGCCACGAGAATCCAGAATCTCGCGGGCATGAACATTAGCAATTTGTCCCATAATTCGTACAATTTATGATTGAATAAATATTAATCGTCGTGTAAAAATTGACGTTTTGAAATAACGAATACAAAAATAAGAAAAAAGGGGAAAGAATCCATAGTTTCCTCCCCCTTTACATTGAAATTATCTCTCAAAAAATTATTCTGCCGACTCTTCAGCAGCCACAGAATCAGATTTTTTGCGACGGCTACGACGAGTCTTTTTCTTATCAACGGCGCTTGCAGCTTCTCCAAGCATATTTTCGTTGAAATCAACTAGTTCGATATAGCAAATCTCAGCAGCATCACCAAGACGGTTACCTAGTTTCAATATGCGAGTATAGCCACCAGGACGGTCAGCCACTTTCTCGGCAACTTCGGTAAACAGTTCTTTTACAGCATACTTATCTTTAAGGTAGCTGAACACAACTCGGTGTGCGTGTATTTTTTCCTCTTTTGTAGTGAGGCCTTTGGTCTTGGTAATAAGAGGCTCCACATAGATACGCAAAGCTTTAGCCTTAGCAACAGTGGTTTTGATACGCTTATGCAGAATAAGCGAACTGGCCATGTTGGCAAGCATTGCTTTACGATGGGAACTGGTACGCCCAAGATGATTAAATTTTTTATTATGTCTCATCGTAATTACTCTTTGTCTAGTTTATACTTTGCGGTATCCATACTAAACGCAAGGTTAAGTCCCGAAAGCAGGTCATCAAGCTCGGTGAGCGATTTCTTACCAAAGTTTCTGAACTTCAACAGATCGTTTCTATTGTATGTAACCAAATCTCCAAGTGTATCTACATCGGCTGCTTTAAGGCAGTTCAGTGCCCTTACAGAAAGATCAAGATCAACAAGCTTCGTTTTAAGTAGTTGACGCATGTGCAATACTTCCTCGTCAAACTCTTCATTGCCATATTTCTCATCCGACTCAAGAGTAATCTTCTCGTCAGAGAAAAGCATGAAGTGATAGATAAGGATTTTTGCAGCTTCTTTCAGTGCATCCTTGGGATGAATAGATCCGTTGGTGGTGATTTCGAAGACCAACTTTTCATAGTCGGTTTTTTGCTCTACCCTATAGTTCTCCACGGAGTACTTCACATTCTTTATGGGAGTGTGAATAGAGTCGATTGCAATAACTCCAAACTCATGGTCGGCTGATTTATTCTCTTCACTTTGTACATAGCCACGTCCTTTGTTTATTTCAAAGGTCATGTTAAAGTTAACTTCTGTATTAAGTGTTGCGATAACCAGCTCGGGGTTTAGCACTTCAAAGCTGTGCATAAACTGATTCAGGTCACCAGCAGTGATCTCTTCCTTACCGGATAGATGCACAGTCACTTTTTCAGTGTCAACTTCGCTATTTACTCGTTTAAACCCAATTTGCTTAAGGTTAAGAATAATCGATGTCACGTCATCTACTACACCTGGAATGGTTGAGAATTCGTGATCTACACCCTCTATTTTAATAGTAGTTATTGCATACCCTTCCAATGAGGAGAGCAAAATTCTTCTTAGGGCATTTCCAACGGTAATACCATATCCGGGCTCAAGCGGACGAAATTCGAAACGACCGAACCTGTCGTCTGACTCAAGCATAATGACTTTATCTGGTTTTTGGAAAGCTAATATTGCCATAAGAATAAATTATTTAGAATATAAATCTACTATTAATTGTTCTTTGATATTTTCCGGTATATCAGACCTCTCTGGCATATTCAGGAAACGGCCTGTCATAGTGTGGCGATCCCACTCCATCCAACCATAACGCTGAACATTAGAACTAGTCAAAGATGATGCAATTACTTCTAGAGATTTTGATTTCTCGCGAACACCAATAATCTGTCCTGCCTTTAGAGTATATGATGGTATATTAACCACCTCACCATCAACAGTAATGTGACGGTGTCCTACCAACTGACGGGCTGCTGCACGGGTAGGAGCAATTCCAAGACGATAAACTACATTATCTAAACGTGATTCAAGAAGACCAAGCAATACCTCACCTGTTACACCTTTAGAACGCTTAGCTTTCTTAAACAGATTGCTAAATTGACGCTCAAGAAGGCCGTAGGTATATTTGGCTTTCTGCTTCTCTTTCAACTGAGTACCATACTCAGATGTTTTTCTGCGACGGTTAAGACCGTGCTGTCCAGGAGGATAGTTCTTTTTTTCAAAAACCTTGTCAGGACCATAAATTGCCTCTCCAAATTTACGGGCAACTTTTGTTTTTGGACCAATAAATCTAGCCATTCTTCTAAATTTTTGATTTTAAATTTTTGATTTTAAATGATGAATATGGCAGCCGCTAGATTATAAATTTGTAAAAATCATATAACCAATCATTATTCAAAATTCAAACCGCAAACTTATGGTTAATAACTAGTAATTAAACTCTACGTCTCTTAGGAGGACGACATCCGTTGTGTGGAAGCGGAGTAACATCTACGATCTCGGCAACTTCGATACCTGATGCGTGAATAGAGCGAATAGCCGACTCACGACCGTTACCTGGTCCTTTAACGTAAACTTTTACTTTGCGCAATCCTAGGTCAAATGCCACCTTTGCACAATCAGCTGCTGCTGTTTGAGCTGCATAGGGAGTATTCTTTTTAGAACCTCTGAAACCCATCTTACCAGCACTAGACCAAGAGATAACCTGGCCATTGGCAGTGGTAAGTGCAACAATGATATTATTAAATGAAGAGTGGATGTGGGCTTGACCAAGAGCCTCTACCTTTACTACCCTCTTCTTCTGTGTTCCTGCTTTCTTTGCCATGTCAACTATTATTTAGTAGCCTTCTTCTTGTTTGCAACAGTTTTCTTCTTACCCTTACGTGTGCGCGCGTTGTTCTTGGTGCTTTGACCACGAACAGGCAGACCATTACGGTGACGAACACCACGGTAGCAACCAATGTCCATAAGACGCTTAATATTCAACTGAACTTCAGAACGCAGTTCTCCTTCAATTTTGTAGGTGGTTCCAATGATATCACGTACATCCTGTATCTGTGTATCAGACCACTCTTTTACTTTTACATCACGGTCGATCCCGGCCTTCTCGAGAATTTTATTAGCAGTGCTCCGGCCAATACCATAGATGTAAGTTAATGCGATTTCGCCTCGTTTATTTACGGGCACATCAACACCAGCAATTCTTGCCATACTTTCTAGTTTTTACCCTTGACGTTGTTTAAACTTCGGATTCTTTTTATTAATCACATACAAGCGACCTTTGCGTCTTACGATCTTGCAATCTTCGCTTCTCTTTTTTATAGATGCTCTTACCTTCATGACGAAAATAATTTATTTGTATCTGTACGATATACGTCCTTTTGTCAAATCATAGGGCGACATCTCTACCTTCACACGATCACCGGGTAGGATTTTAATGTAATTCATACGCATCTTTCCCGAGATATGTGCAGTGATAACATGCCCATTTTCAAGTTCCACGCGAAACATCGCGTTGGATAGTGCTTCGATGATAGTACCGTCTTGCTCTATTGAGGACTGTTTTGGCATAAATAATTATTTAATTTTTTTAGACTGCAAAGATAACACTTCTTCTACAAATAAAAAACTGGATAATATATCCGCCTCTCCTTTTCTTATTGCCACAGTGTGCTCAAAATGAGCAGAAGGCATCTTGTCGGAGGTGCGAATTGTCCAGCCATCATTCTCTTGCACAATAAACCGCTTGCCCAGGTTAATCATAGGCTCAATAGCAATCACCATGCCACTTTGAAGCTTTGATCCATACCCACGGCGGCCATAATTGGGCACTTCCGGAGATTCGTGCAGATTACGTCCTACACCATGGCCAACCATCTCTCTCACAACCGAATAGCCATGTGCTTCGCAATGTGATTGAACAGCATGGCCTATATCGCCTATACGATTCCCCTCAACAGCCATTTCAATACCTTTATAGAGCGATTCTTTAGTGATTTTTAACAATTCAACCACTTTTTCATTCACATTACCTATGGTAAATGTGTATGCCGAGTCACCATAGAAGCCATTTAACAACACTCCACAGTCAACAGATAGAATGTCTCCATCCTTCAATTGATTTTTATTGGGAATGCCATGCACCACTTGATCATTAACAGAGGTACAAAGCGAATTGGGAAACCCATTATAGTCGAGAAATGCCGGAACGGCACCATTATCACGAATAAAGGTCTCTGCAATTTTGTCTAATTCTAACGTAGAGATGCCCGGCTTAATGTGCTTGGCAACTTCTCCAAGGGTTCTAGCAACCAATTGGTTGCTAGCCCTAAGAAGTTCTATCTCTTCGTCAGTTTTTAAATATATCATCTCACCAAAAAATCTAGAGATTAGTAAACAGCAGGTCCGGCTGCTGCACGTCCCATGATACGACCTGATTTCAACAGACCATCATAATGACGCATCAACAGGTGACTCTCTATTTGCTGAAGAGTGTCAAGCACCACACCTACAAGGATCAATAATGATGTTCCACCATAGAACTGAGCAAACGATGGTTCGATACCTGCCAACATAGCGAAAGCTGGTAAAATAGCCACCAATGCAAGGAAAACTGATCCTGGAAGAGTAATCTTCGACATCACCGAGTCAAGGTATTCGGCAGTTTTCTTTCCTGGTTTTATACCCGGAATAAATCCGCCATTACGTTTCATATCCTCAGCCATCTGGGTAGGATTTATAGTAATAGCAGTATAGAAATATGTGAATACAATAATCAGGAATGCGAAAATAAAGTTATACCAAAAGCCTGTGAAATTTGCAAAAATAGAAGCAACGCCTGTTGCTGCATCAGCATCAACGAAGCCGGCAAAAGTAACGGGCAGGAACATAATTGCCTGAGCAAAGATGATAGGCATAACACCGGCAGCATTTACCTTTAGAGGTATATACTGACGAACGCCGCCATACTGTTTGTTACCAACAATTCTTTTGGCATACTGTACCGGAATTTTGCGGGTACCTTGCACCAAAAGAATAGCTCCTATAAATACAAAGAACAGAATAACAATCTCAACGAGCAACATGACTAATCCACCACTACCGCCGGAGGCACTAAGCTTGGTTGACAACTCTGCCACAAGTGACATTGGCAAACGAGCAATAATACCAACCATGATGATCAGTGAAATACCGTTACCAATACCTTTATCGGTTATACGCTCACCAAGCCACATCACAAACATAGTTCCTGCTGTGAGGATAATAGTGCTTGAAATAGTAAACATGGCACCTCTTACAGCAAATGCACTTGCGGGCAGTTGCATGAATAGGTTGGCCAGGTAACTGGGAGCCTGTATGATAAGAATAATAACAGTAAGGTATCGGGTAATCTGGTTAATTTTCCGACGTCCACTCTCTCCTTCTTTCTGAAGTCGTTGAAAATATGGGATTGCTATTCCAAGCAGCTGCACAACGATAGATGCAGAAATATAGGGCATAATACCCAATCCAAGTATCGAAGCGTTAGAGAATGCACCACCCGAAAACATGTCGAGTAGGCCCAATACGCCTGTACTAGTCTGATCTTTAAGTGCTGAAAGCTGCTGTGGGTCTATCCCCGGTAACACAACAAATGACCCAAGACGATAGATAAGTAGGAGTCCTAACGTTGTTAGGATCCTACTTTTCAGCTCTTCAATTTTCCAAATGTTGCGAATGGTGTCAATTAGTCTCATTCGATTACAGTTTTACTACGGTTCCTTGAGCCGCTTCAATGGCGGTAACCGCTGATTGTGAGAAGCCGTGAGCTGTTACGTTAAGCTTAGCGGTAAGGGTTCCGTTACCAAGAATTTTGATACGGTCGTTCTTACTCACCAATCCTGCCTCCTTCATCACATCCGGAGTAATATCAGATAGGTTTCTCTTTTCAGCAAGTGCCTGTAGCACCTCAATATTAATTGCTTTATATTCTACGCGGTTGATGTTTTTAAATCCGAATTTAGGAACACGACGCTGAAGTGGCATCTGACCTCCCTCGAATCCAAACTTACGTGAATAACCTGATCTGGATTGTGCTCCTTTATGTCCGCGTGTGGATGTACCGCCACGGCCAGAGCCTTGTCCACGACCGATTCGCTTCTGTGAGTGAGTCGATCCTTTAGCAGGTGATAAATTACTTAGATTCATTTTATCTTATTCTATTACGTTCTACACAAAGTTACTCTTCCACCACTGTTACAAGATGCTTAACTTTCTCGACCATTCCACGTATGGTTGCAACATTTTCATGCTCAACGGTCGCTTGCATCTTACGCAGCCCTAGCGCCTCAAGTACTCTTTTTTGTCTTGCGGTAGAACCTATGCTGCTCTTAACCTGGGTAATTTTAATTTTAGACATGCTATTCCTCCTTAACCGTTAAATACTTTATCCATAGTTACACCACGGTGCTGGGCAACGGTACGGGCATCACGCAGTTCCATCAAAGCTTCGATAGTAGCTTTTACCAGGTTGTGGGGATTTGATGATCCCTTTGATTTGGCTAGAACGTCGGTAACACCAACACTTTCAAGCACTGCACGCATCGCACCACCGGCTGTTAAACCTGTACCGTGTGAAGCAGGCTTGATAAACACACTTGCACCGCCAAAACGGGCGTACTGCTCATGAGGTATTGTGCCCTTAAGAATAGGTACCTTAACAAGGTTTTTCTTTGCCGACTCTACTGCTTTAGCAATAGCTGCGGTAACCTCTCCGGCTTTACCTAATCCCCAGCCCACAATTCCGTTCTCGTCACCAACAACCACAATAGCAGAAAAACTAAATGTACGTCCTCCTTTTGTAACTTTTGTTACACGGTTGATAGCAACTAAACGATCCTTCAACTCAAGGTCGTTTGTACTTCTTACTCTTTTACTACTTCCTGCCATAGTTGTTAGAATTTAAGACCTGCCTC
>CAZWOA010000004.1:48786-69106 GCA_964635545.1 uncultured Marinilabiliaceae bacterium | reverse complement strand
CTGAACTTCGTTTCTCCCTGCGGTCGGAATGACTTTGTCAACTTTTATTTGGGGGCGGGGGATTGCAAGCTATCCGTCATCTCGAACGAAGTGAGAGAACTCATTAACCAATAAATATCCTTTTCACTTGTAGTAAAAAAGCCATGTATCTCTTTAAAGTATCGTATTGCCTTTGCAGGAAGTTTTGATAGTTCCGTTCTTTAGAATGGGGTTGAATTTAATGACTAGGTGGCTTCAGTATGTGGTTTAGTGAGTTGAGGCAGTTGGCTTTAGTCAAAGTTTATTTGTATATCAGCAAATGGTTCTATAAAGATGACGCACCTACTTCGCTTGATTTACATTGCGAATAACGACCCACGAATAACGCCCCACGAATCAAATATACTGTGTAAAATCAATAATTTTGATAAATTTGTAGTTGGCTAACCGCTGATTAGGATATAAATTATGAATACATCAGTAAAAGAATCTCTATCATACATCTGCAGGGCACTAACCATGATATGGAAGAGTAGTCCCCGATGGTCGGCGGCCAACCTGGTGATGGTTGTTTTGCGTGGTGCACTTCCACTGCTTATGCTTTGGGTAATAAAGCAGCTTATCGACCAGATATCCTTACAGGTGATGTCGAATAGCGGCACCAGTTTTAGAGTTCTGCTGCCAACTCTTTCGCTCACAGCACTTTTCTTCGGTACCAATGCACTTATTGCATCAATTCATTCAATAGTAAAAGAGAAACAGAGTCACCTGGTTAGCGATTACATTACTTCGTTGGTGCACAATAAAACCACCGGCATAAAGTACAGCTATTTTGAAAATAGTAATTATCAGGATATATTTTACCGTGCAATAAGTGAGGCAGGATTCAGGCCTGCACGCATATTTTATAGTGTGGCAGGTTTGTTGCAAAACTTCATCACGCTGATTATCATCGGTTTTATACTTCTTTCGATACACCCTGCAATGATATTGGCAGCTGTGCTGATAAGCGTTCCTATTTTGATATTCAGAATTACCTATTCACGTAGATTTTATCAATTATTGCGCGAGCAAACCCATGATGAACGGCGTGTAGATTATTATAACAGGGTTATAACTTCGCGTGAATTTGCCAAAGAGATAAGAGTTTTTGACCTTGGAAAGCTATTTCGACAGCGATTTTTGGATCTTCGTAAGTCGTTGCGTAGCAAGCAGATGGCATTGATTATAAAGAAGAGTATCCGGGAGACGTTGCTACAGTTGTTTGTTGCCATGATGATGATAGCTGTGTTTGGCTATGTGATTTACAACACCATAAAAGGGCATTTCACCATTGGCACAATGACCATGTATTTTGTGGCGCTTCAGCGTGGGTACAGCGTGTTGCAGGATTTCCTGTCGAGAATCACTTCGCTCTACGAGGATAATCTTTTTCTGAAAAACTTTTTTGAGTTTTTAAATATATCTACCGGAAAAGATAATAAGGAGCGCGAGAGTTTTCCCGTTCCGTTTAATAGTGGTATCGAACTTAAAAACGTTAGTTTCACCTATCCCGGCACTGAACGCACTGTGCTCGATAATATATCACTTAAAATAAACAAGGGTGAAACGGTTGCTATCGTGGGTAATAACGGCTCGGGAAAAACTACGTTGGTGAAGCTTCTTTGCGGACTTTATGAACCTACTTCGGGACAAATATTTATTGATGATGTGCGGCTTAAAAACATATCACGCAATGAGTTATCGCAAAATATAACTGTTATTTTTCAGGATTTTATGCTCTATAATGTTAGTGCACGAGAGAATATATGGTTTGGAAATATAAATCACCCCGGCGAAGATAAATTAATAAATGAAGCTGCTTCCAAAGCCGGAATTGATATGTTATTTAAAAACATGGATAAAGGCTACGACACAAATCTGGGTACGTTATTTAAAGATAGTCAGCAACTTAGCCAGGGGGAGTGGCAGCGTACAGCACTTGCACGCGCATTTTTCAATAATGCATCAATAATTATATTGGATGAGCCTACCAGTTCGCTCGATGCCTTTACCGAAGCTGAAATTATTGGTAATTTCAAGGAGATAACTAAAGATAAAACAGCAATAATTATTAGTCATAGGCTCTCATCCATATCGATGGCTGATAGGGTTATAGTTGTTGATAATCACAGAATTGCAGAATCAGGCACTCCGCAGGAACTTATGGCTGCCAATGGCATCTTCAGTAGAATGATTTCTCAACTTGAGAAGTATTAAAATCATCAGAAATGAATAGCTACGCCTGCCAGCACCGAAAATGTATAGGGATAGAAGCCTGTAGCTGAATTTACAGGTGATAAGAAATACTTTAAGCGAGGCTCCATATTGAAATATAGTGAACGGTATAGTGGCAATTCAACATTAAGGCCTAATGCCGAACTCACTGCAAAGTTCTCAATATCTTCAGTGTAACCCACATATATCTTACTGCTATTTTCAAACATAAATGCATTGTTATCAGCAAGGATGTTGGCACTAAAACCACCCGTAACGCTCACGTTTATAAGCTTGTCTAGCAGTGTGTAGCGTGCCATAAGTGGTATCTCCACATAATCGAGTACCTGGCGTATGTCGCCCTGGTAACCGGCATATCGCGATGGTGCACTTGCAACCCCCAAAGCACCAGTTGGCCTCTGCACATTTTTTATAGGAGACTTTTTAGTTTTAATTATACCCATCGAGTTATAGTGGCCTTCGGGTCTGTTATTATCAGAAAATGCATTTGATGACGAGAACAGCATTACGGGGTTGCGAGTTCCGGCTTTCTCATTCTGCCCAATTTTATTATATACCACGCCCGATTCAAAGCTCCATCGCGAGTTGGTGTGCATCCTCACGTTAAGGCCACCACCTAAGGCAAGTAGGCCACTTTGACTGGCTGCCGGCATACGTCCGTGATTGGTTAGCCGGTTGTCATCATTTTTGCTATATGCAGGATTTGCTACGGCTGCAACTACAATTCGCTGGTTACTTTTTACATCATTCCTATTTGCCAATCCATCAAGAGATGGCGCATTAAGAAGCGAGACAGTATGAGCCCTTTTTGCCTCGTTTTGTGCTTTTGATGCCAAGGTGCTTTCATTTACTGACGCGGCATTAAAGTTATTTGATAGCATTACTCCTCGCGGTGTCAGCATATCATCCGAAGTAGAATTCGAAGCACCATCAGAATAGCTTTGAGTAAAAGTGGCAGTGCGCATAGCCATTAAGGCCGCACGATTATCGTGGGAGGCATAAGCCATAGCTACAGCAGGTTCGTGTGATGCTACTCTGTTTTGTGGTTTATAAGATGTGTTTGTATCAGAATTAATATTTCTTGAAGCTTTAATATTTTCATTATCAGCATTCTGAGTTGGAGTTGTTGTGTCTTCGGATGATGATAAAACTGCATCATCACTTTGCGATATTTGAGCTATTTCAATAGTATCATATGATTGTGGCCAGAAGAAAACTGCGCTTCCTACCGATAGCAATACAGCCACCGATGCAGCCACGCTCCACCATATAAATGCTACTTTTTTTCTTTTTTTCTCTGCTGCTACTCCAGAGGCAATATTATCCCATAGATGAGCCGGAGGTTGTGGTGCGTAATTCTTCAACCCCTCTTTAAACAGAGAATCTATTTTGTGTTTATTGCTCATTATTCAAATTTGTTCACTTCTAATCTTTTCACTAACACGCTCTTTCAACCATTGCCGAGCCCTCGATAGGTTCGATTTTGATGTACCTACCGATATGCCCAGTGTTTGTGCAATCTCATCGTGCGAATAATCCTCGATGGCATATAGGTTAAACACCATTTTGTATTGCGGTGGCAGCGCTTCAATCAGTTTCAGCAGCTCATCTTCTTTAATGAGCGGCTCTGTCACTTCCATGTCGTCGTCAGTAAGGTTGAAAGGTGTAAAGTCGTCAACCGGGAGTGTTGGGTTCTTCGACCTGAACGACTCCATAATTGTATTTACGATTATCCGCCTTACCCATCCTTCAAATGAGCCTTTGAACTTAAAGTTGTCAATTTTTAGAAACACTTTTATAAAGCCATCCTGAAGACAATCTTCGGCCTCGTGCTGATTTTTGCAATACCTGAGACACACACCATACATTTTTGGTGCAAACATATCAT
Source organism: uncultured Marinilabiliaceae bacterium (assembly GCA_964635545.1). Taxonomy (GTDB): domain Bacteria; phylum Bacteroidota; class Bacteroidia; order Bacteroidales; family Marinilabiliaceae; genus JAGPIS01. Next base: position 64,962 of record CAZWOA010000004.1, on the reverse strand, counting down.
AAATGACACGCTGAGCATCGGAATTACCTTTTTGGCAATTCTTTATCAATAATTCCAAGCCCATCTTATCGGTATTGGCCATCGCTACTCTGCTACAGATATTTTTAAGTTCTACAAAATAACCGCTCTGGTTATATGGCCACAACCCATATTTTTAAGCTCGTTAGATAAATGATGCTTAAAAATTAAAAAGGTTGCGTTACCAGCCAAAAAAAACCTGCCTTATCCATTAATCGTGTGGATATGGCAGGCTTAACGTTTTGTTAATGCTATATAAATCACTGATTAATGGTGATGTTCATCAGCATCCGATGCATTTTTATCCACATGAATCGTACCAAAAGGGTGCTCTGGTTTTGCATAAATCGAATATAATTTCAATGGCTTATCACCTATATTTATAATATTATGCCATTTTCCCACCGGCACCAGTATAACATCATCATCATCCACACTGCGCATAAAATCGAGGTTATCCTCGGTATCGCCCATCATCACTTTGCCTTTTCCCGACTCAATTCTAAGAAATTGCTCGATATCATCATGTACCTCAAGTCCAACTTCACCTCCCACCGGAATTGACATTACAGTAAGTTGCATAAACTCACCGGTCCAAATGGCAGTTCTGAAACTCTCATTTTGAAGTGTATGATCCTCAATATCAATCACTAAAGGGGTGCCGCCAAAATCTTTAAGCTCAACAGTAGAACTCGCTTCTTTTCCGGTATTGCTGCTATCACTTTGCTGATTAGACGTTGTGCATGCAAAGGTGATTGCCATAACCAAAATGCCGATAAATTTTTTCATAGTATATAAGTTTAATAGTGCTGTCAGAATTTCTTCATCACTCTATCTATCTCACGTTTAGCATCTTTGGATTTAAGAGTCTCCCGCTTGTCGTGCATCTTCTTACCCTTTGCAAGTCCTATTTCCAGTTTTGCCAATCCGCGATCATTAATGAAAAGACGCAGTGGCACAATTGTTAATCCGCTCTCTTTTGTTTTGCGCTCCAGTTTCTGCAACTCCTTTTTGTTGAGTAGCAATTTTCTATCGCGGTCGGGCTGGTGGTTATTAAAAGTTCCATAAAAATACTCCGACACCCTCATTCCCTTTACCCATAACTCGCCATTAGAGAAGTAGCAAAAAGTATCGACAAGGCCGGCTCGTCCCTCTCTTATCGATTTTATTTCGGTGCCCACAAGCTGAACGCCCGCAATAAACTTCTCTAATATTTCGAAATCGAAAGTGGCGCGGCGGTTTTTTATATTGATATGATTTGGCTTTATACTCATAAATAGAAATTAAAAATATTGCAATATGAAGTTTATGGCCATCGATATTGCTGTTAATGATACAAAAATAAACAAGGATGAGATTAAAGCCACTATTTTTTTGAAATTAAAGATGTAAATAAAGCCCAGATAGTATAAAAACACTAAATAGAGCAGTATAACCTTTAGAAACAGAGCCGTTGGCATCATTGCTGATAATAGTATTTCGAAACATAGAAGCGGTACTCCTGATGCAACTATTATGAATACAGACGGAAAATCAGTGTTAATGTTAAATACTGCCGAAAGTTTATCAAAAACCCATGCCACACCGTAGATATTGAAAAAAAGATAAGCAAAAACCACTACTGCTTTTCTCAATCCATCCAGATAAGCCATTTCGGCATTGTTGAACCACAGCAGTGCAAATACAATTAATGATGTAACCCCTAACCATGGCAACATATAGTTGGTGAGCATATCATTTACAGATGGCCTATGTGCCGACAACTGTTTCCAATAATTTATTGGAGATGTAATCAGCAATATTCCGTTTTTATGCCAACCGGCTTGCTCTCTATTTTCTGATTCCATTATAGCTATTTATTTTTATCGGAATAACTCAAGTGTAATCAGTTATCCAGCAGGCTTTTAATCCGTTCTATCTGCATCTGTTTATTCACCTGTCTTAAATTTTGAGCTGTATTGGTAAAATACTGATGCGAATTGATAAACTTAAGTTGAATATTATTCCATTCGTCCCAGCTATTAACCATCTCTCGCTCTTTAAGTTCTCGGTACAAATCTTCCGACACCGGGATAAAGTCACTACGTCCAAGGTAATCAAGATCGCTGTCGCACATCACCTCTTCCATCAAATCTTGAGGGGTATGTGGTGTGCGTGTAGATAGTATCAACCTCTTAACTGTGTCGATTTGTTCCTGGTTATAGTTGTATCGTGGCAGCATTTCGGCAGCAATTTGTGCCCCATGATATTCATGGTTTTTATAATCTACGGTATGCCCCACATCGTGAAACAGGGCTGCCACCTTAAGAAGCAATATTTGCTCCTCGTTCAATCCTTCGGCCCAGCCTATTAGCTCCACCTCTGTAATTACATCAATGGTGTGCTTAATGTTGTGATAATAGAGATTTTTAGGAAGATGCTCCTCTAGCATGTCAAGAACAATCTCCTGCAAATCCATAAATTGAATGGTGAAATATTTAGTGTTGTAAATATCATTAGCATTGCCGGTCTCTTTGTCGAGCATAGATTCCTCCAGGCCATCAACAATATAGACATCCATTAGTCCGCTGTATTTTACCGGGAATTTACCACATGGCGATACGCTAAAGAACTCTTTCACAAGTTCATAGGTCATAATCGACAGTCGTACTATGTTATTGTTGGAAGCACTTACGCCCAGTCGCGAAACGATGCTCACGCTATCGCCCAATAATTTATATGGAGTGTTCTTTTTACCGGTAGGTTCACCAAACACCGGGCCGGTATGTATGCCTATTCCCAGAGTCCAGAAATTATCAAAAGTCTTGCTCTCCCCTATCCATTTATTTTTAATCTCTAAGGCAGCCATCACCACATCAATGGGGTTGGTACGATTTTCGGTAACCACACCACCTGCAAACAGAAAGTTGTCACCCAAGGTTTTTACCTTCACCAGATTATAATGGCTTGCTATTTCGTCGATTAGGAGTGTTAACGAATCAAGATGATCCATAGCTGCCTGCCGGTCGGGATAGTCGAACAGTTTATCAAAACCTCCGATGGTAATGTATAGCAACGACGCCATCTTAAAGCGTTTGATTTTTTTTGTTACACCAGATGGGGTTTTCATGTTTTTCTCAAACCCATACAGTTGCAGTAGCTTGTTATATTGTTCTCTCTGCGCTGAGAAATCCTCGTACTTACCAACAAGTTCGTTGAGGCGTTTCATTAAATCTTCATTACGCTGAGCTAGACTTTTCATCCTGTCAAGATAATCTTCTATTGTTCCCATAACACTTAAGATACTTAAGTAATTTAAGTTTTAAAATTAAGCATATTTTTGATTATTCAAATATATATATGATAAAGTTATAACATGTTTTTATATAACTACCTTATTTTGTAATGAATATATCTATTAATTAGATGCTAAAAGCAACCTAACAAAAAAGGAGGCCATGCGACCTCCTTTTTACTTTATAAAACTTCTAAAAAATTATTTAGCTATACGCTCAAGCCATTTTAGCATAAATAGCATTGTGAACATTGAAATTAGACATGCTACAACGAAAATTGACCATGTCATCCATATTGGAATACTTTCGTAAAGAATAGCACCAATAAATAGGAGTTGGTTTCCAATAGCAGTGGCTCCTAGCCATCCACCTTGCATAATACCTTGGTATTGCGGAGGTGCCACCTTTGATACGAATGATATTCCTAGCGGACTGATAAATAGCTCAGCCACAGTAAGAATGAAATATGTACCTATCAGAAGGAATGGGGTTACGCGTTGTACGTCAGGTAATACGCCCATGTCAAGAACCTCTTTGTGAGTTGGTAAGCCAAGTGAGCCAAGAGTCATAAGTGTAAAACCAATAGCTGCAATGAACATACCAATTGCAATTTTCTTAGGAGTAGATGGTTCCTTGCCACGTGAACGTAAGAAGGCAAACACCGCCAATACGGCAGGAGTAAGTGTTACTACAAAGAATGGGTTAACGGACTGGAACTGCTCGGCAGTAATCTGTAACGAACCAATCTTTAAAAGGGTGTACTCTTTGGCAAAAAATGTTAGTGTAAGACCATTTTGGTGGAATGAGAACCAGAAGAAAATAACTACTGCAAATACTGCAAATAGAGCATACATGCGCTGTCTTACTTCTTTAACATCCATCATAACCTCTTCCTTCTCACCTGCCTTAGATACAGCTTTTTCTTTTGGATCGGGCATCTTTTTCTTGTTGGTAACATAGATTATCAATGAGATGAACATTGCTAAAATAGCAACACCAAAAGCATAGTGGAAACCGGTTGCAAATGCGTTTAGGTAAGAGTTAACAAATCCGTCGAGGTTACCAACATAGGCGCCGGCTATATCTACTTCGGATGCCAAGGATGAGAGTTGTGCAGCACCATCTACACTAAGAGTTCCTTCTAGGTGGCCATGGCACATTGCAGGTAGGTCGGAGTTATACTCGAAACCATTGCGGCCTAACCACCAGTTTCTTACGCCTGAAGCTGCAAAAGGTGCAAAAATAGCACCAACATTAATAAACATATAGAACAATGAGAATCCCGAGTCGCGTAACTTTGAGTAAGTTTCGTTATCGTACATCTGTCCAACGAGTGCCTGAAGGTTACCTTTGAATAATCCATTACCAAAGGCAATTACAAAAAGACCTATACAGGTGATGATGATAAACAGGGTTTTGTTAGGAACCGGAGTTGGTGTTGGTATTGCAATCATTACATAACCAAGAGCCATGATAATGAGTCCGGTAAGAATTGTTCCCTTGTAGTTACGGGTCTTGTCGGCAATGAGACCACCCACAAAAGCAAGAATGTAAATTGAAAAATAGAAAACTGAGTAGATAAGTCCGGCGTCTTTACCGTTCAAGCCAAACTTAGCCTGCAAAAACAGAACCAGAATAGCCATCATGGTGTAGAAGCCAAATCGCTCACCCATGTTTGCAAGGGCTGCTGCTATGAGCCCCTTGGGATGTCCTTTTGTCATATTGTTTTATTTTAAATGAATTTCCGAAGGACAAAAATAATTAATTTAAAGGCTTTTGCAAATTTTTATAATTGAAACATATTTTTATATATTAGTATATCTTCCTTATAATTAGCGTTTTAAAGAATTGAAATCTTTTGCTGGAATATGATTTTAGTCACTAGTATTACTCTGAAGCTGAATCTAGTGAATCTAAAGTGTGTGTGTGCTGTTATATTATTGATAAATTAATTAAGTTTCAGTACCAAAATTAATAAAGAAATATTAATAATTAACTGGTTGATAATGAAGCTTTTTACATCATCACAGATATCTAATATCGACAATTATACTGTCGAAAATGAGCCTATCCTGTCAATAAACCTTATGGAGAGGGCTGTTCGTCGTCTTTTCGAGAGATTTAAAATATTGTATGACCAGTCTCGTCCTATACTGGTTTTTGTGGGGCCCGGCAATAATGGTGGCGATGGAATTGCGCTTGCACGCATGCTGCTTATCGATGGTTACCATGTAACGCTTTATATTGCCCACGAAGCTGAAAAAATTTCCAACGATTCATCTATAAACCTCGAGCGATTGCGCATTCATCCACGAGCTGTGATTGTGAATCTTGCAGAGAATGATGCATCACTTCCAGCGATAACAGGTAATGATGTGGTGATTGATGCCATATTTGGTGCAGGGTTGTCGCGTCCGCTTGCTGACTTGCCGTTACGTGTGGTTGAGCATATCAATATTTCTGCTGCTGAAGTACTTTCTATTGATGTGCCCACCGGGTTTAGTGGTGAAGATAATGGCAATAACCAAAACTTGGCAATAATAAAGGCTTCTCGAACCATTACGTTCCAGTTTCCGCGCATATCGTTTATGGTGGCCGATAGGGCATCTAACTTGGGGCAATGGGAAGTGTTGGATATAGGTCTTCACAAGGATGCAATAAGAGATACGAAGTCGGAATATAACTACTTGTTGCATAGTGAAGTGCAGAAACTGATTAAGAATAGAGAGCTGTTTGCCCATAAAGGTATTTTTGGTCATGCACTTATAGTTGCAGGTAGTTATGGCATGATGGGAGCCGCTGTACTTGCCTCCAAAGCTTGCATTCGTTCGGGAGTGGGCTTGGTTACTGTTCATGTGCCTAAATGTGGTTATGCTATAATGCAATCGTCAGTACCTGAAGTAATTGCAAGTGTTGATGTGTCGGAATACTCAAGTTCCTCACTTCCTGATATGTCGATATATAATGCTATAGCTGCCGGCTCTGGACTTGGAGTATCCGAAGAGACTTTATTGCTTGTTAAGACGTTGATTGCCAGTACTAAAGATAAGCCGCTTTTATTGGATGCCGATGCTCTAAATGTAATAGCCAATCATAAGGAGTTGCTTAAGTTGTTGCCAGCCAATACAATACTTACACCACATCCGGGTGAATTCGACAGGCTTACCAAATCGCACACAAGTAGCTGGGATAGAATGAGAAGTGCCATTGACCTGGCTGTGAAGTTTAATATTATAGTGATTTTGAAAGGTCAACACACTTTAATTGCCACTCCGGCAGGTGAAGCCTATTTCAACTCAACCGGCAACAACGGTATGGCAACAGCCGGAAGTGGCGATGTGCTTTCGGGAGTGGTGGTTTCGCTTCTGGCTCAAGGCTATAGCCCTGTTGATGCAGCATTGGCAGGAGTGTACCTCCACGGACTTGCCGGCGACCTTGCACTGAATGATCAATCTGAAGAATCTATGATTGCATCTGACATAATTGCGAAAATAGGTGCTGCTTTTACTCAAATTAAAACTATTTAAAGTGATATTTAATATTTTTTTCATTTACTTTGAATGGTTAAAAGATTTAACACATTAATTTAATGTTTAATAATATTGAACATCAGCAATTTAAAAAATAACATTATGCGCAAACTTTTGATTGTATTTATGGTTTTCGGCCTTATGCCCATCTCCGGATGGTCGCAAAAAAAAGGCTCAGCCACCTGCAGAGTGATTTCTGCAACAACCGATAATGATGCCGCCCATAACGGAGTACTTTATTCGCTTCCTACCACAGTTATAAGAGTTAAAGTGGATGCTGATATAGTAGTGAGAAAGGCCGGACCATTCTACCGTTACTCTCAAAAATATTTCAATATTGCAGATGTAATTAAAGAGGATGAAACCCTTTGGGAGTTAAAAACTGTAACACTTCAGCCTATAGGAAAGCCGGATGCATCGCGCATGTTTAAAATTGAGACTGATGGCAATGGAGTTGCGCCTTTGGTTAATCTAACCATTGATGGAGTTATTTCAGGAATAAACCAAAGTAATTCACCAGTGTGCAATCATCTGTTATCCAATGCTATAGCTTTTGAGAAGCCGGTAGTTAGTTTTGATAATGTGCCGGCTGGTGAAGAGGTGTTAACCAAAACATCGTTGGCTGCAATGGCCGAAGAGGCTGCTTATGCAGTTTACCGACTTCGTAAAAAGCGTACAAATCTATTGGATGATGAAGGTGAAAAGACAATGATGAACGGCTCGGCTATAGAAGCTGTACTGAATGAAATTAACCGTTTGGAGAGCGAACTGATGTCGATGTTTTTAGGAGCTGAAAAACGAATGACGATTACCAGATATTACGATTATATACCCGATCAGGCAAGCCCTTCAAATAACGTACTTTTTCGATTCTCGTCGCAAAACGGATTTTTGGATAAGATGAATGTAAGCGGCACGCCGGTTTATATTGATGTTTCACCACAAGATAATGCAAGGGTTAATGAGCTACCGGCCGGTGCCAAAAGGAGTCAGGAAGTTAACGGACTTAGATATATACTCCCGGGCAAAGCAGTGGTGAAAATAACCGACCGTAACATCCTTCTTATTGAGCAGGAGATGATGCTGGCACAGTTTGGTCAAGTTGCATCACTGCCAATATCTGTAATACAACAGTCTGATATTGAGATTGCTATTTGCCCTGCTACAGGTGCGCTTATAAGCGTTTCGAGACGATAAAATAACTAAATAAAACAGATTATTAACAATATAACAACCACAAATTATGGGTAAAGAAATCACAAAGCTCACGCCAATAGGATTATGGGAGAGTTTTTATGAGCTGACTCAAATTCCAAGACCCTCGAAGCGAGAGGGCCGCGCAATTGATTTTGTCGAAAATTTTGGGAAATCGTTAGGCCTGGAGACCATACGCGACGAAGTGGGTAACGTAATCATACGAAAACCTGCCACACCCGGCATGGAGAACCGTAAAGGAGTTATACTTCAAGGCCATATAGATATGGTGCCACAAAAAAATAGCGATAAAAAGCACGATTTCGATAAAGACCCCATCGAAACAATAATTGAAGATGGATGGGTAAGAGCCAATGGTACCACTCTTGGTGCCGATAATGGTATTGGTGTGGCAGCCGGACTGGCAGTGCTTAAAGATAATACATTGAAGCATGGCCCTATTGAGGTGCTTGTAACGATGGACGAAGAAGCAGGTATGACTGGTGCCAACGCACTTAAGTCAGGCCTTTTAAAGGGTGATATACTACTTAACCTCGATTCTGAAGATGAGGGCGAATTGTATGTTGGATGTGCAGGAGGTATAGATGCTAACATCAGCTTTATTTATGATGAAATTACAACTGCCAAGAGTGATGTGGCATTTAAACTGTCATTAACAGGCCTTAGAGGTGGTCACTCCGGATTGGATATTAATCTCGGACGAGGAAATGCCAATAAGCTTATTTTCAGATTCTTGAAGCGAGCAGTGGCAGATTTTGATGCATGCCTGGCATCGATAGATGGCGGTAATATGCGTAATGCCATTCCTCGTGAGGCATTTGCAGTGGTAACCGTTGATGGTGAAGACCATGACGAGTTTCTTGAGGCTGTGGCCGAATTTGAATCAATAATCAAAAATGAATACGGCACAGTTGAACCATTATTGAGCTTTAAAGCTGAAAAAACCGATCTTCCGCCTGTGGTGATACACGAAATGGTGCAGGACGACCTTATCAATGCTGTGCAAGGCTGCCCCAATGGTGTGATAAGGATGAGTGCCGATATGCAAGGACTTGTGGAGACATCCACTAACTTGGCAATCATTAAGTCGCACGATGGCATTATTGAGGTTAAATGCCTTATTCGCAGTTCGGTTGAGTCGGCTAAAGATGATGTTTGTTCATCCATAGAGAGTGTGTTCCGCCTGGCTGGTGCCAAAGTGGAGTTCTCGGGAGCATATCCGGGTTGGAAACCCAATATGAAATCGGAAATACTAGATACTATGCAGGCTGTATATCAGAAACACTGGAATAAGATACCCGAAATTAAAGCCATTCATGCGGGTTTGGAGTGCGGTATTCTTGGTAGTGCATACCCACATTGGGACATGATATCATTTGGTCCAACCATACGTAACCCACACTCGCCCGATGAGAAGGTAAACATCGAAACGGTAGAGAAATTCTGGGATTATATGGTTGCCACACTTGAAAATGCACCTTTAAAATAATTTGATTAACACACACACAGATTAGTAAATCAATAAATACCTATATGGAACAAATCAAACATACACTGCGCGAATCGAAAACAGCAAGATGGTTCGCGCTTGCTCTCATTTCGCTCACCATGTTTTTTGCATATTTCTTTGTTGATGTAGCATCACCAATAAAAAACATGTTTGAGATAAACTACCGTTGGAGTTCCGAAGTATTCGGCTTTTATGGCGGTTCGGAATTCTTTTTTAATGTTTTCTTCGGATTCCTAATCCTTTCGGGTATCATTCTCGATAAGATGGGAATACGCTTTACAATTCTTACATCAGGTGTGATGATGGTGTTGGGTGCTTCTATTAAGCTATATGCACTCACAGCTATTGACCCTTCTGCCGACATCACTGTTCTTGGCTTTACACTTCCTTCTACTGCTGCATTGTGCTTTGTGGGCTTTGCTATTTTTGGAATTGGTGTTGAGATGGCCGGTATCACTGTTTCTAAAACCATTGTTAAGTGGTTTAAAGGAAAAGAGATGGCGCTGGCAATGGGACTTGAGATGGCTGTGGCCCGTCTTGGCGTTTTTGCGGTGATGTGGCTATCGCCCATATTTGCAAATTCGGAAGCTAATAACCCTAGCGAATGGACCCCTGCCAACTCGGTAATGTGGGGAACAGTATTCCTAGTTATAGGATTATTGCTGTTCTTAATTTACACCTTTATGGATACCAAGCTTGATAAACAAGAAGGTGTTGAAAATACATCATCGGGTGAGGATGAATTTAAACTGAGCGACCTTGGTAAGATATTCACCAACCCCGGATTCCTTGCTATTGCAGGTCTTTGCGTACTGTTCTATTCGGCCATATTCCCATTCCAGCGTTTTGCAACCGAGATGCTATCTACAAAATTAAGCATCGACGTAACAGCAGCTGCCCGTTATGTGTCACTATTCCCGGTGGGAGCAATGATTCTTACCCCATTCATCGGCTTCTTCCTTGATATACGTGGTAAAGGAGCATCAATGATGGTGTTGGGAGCTATTCTGCTAACTGTTTCGCATCTTGTGTTTGCGTTGGTACCTAGTGAGGCATTTACTCCATTTATAGCAATAACTACAATCGTTGTGCTTGGTATTGCATTTTCATTGGTGCCTGCCTCAATGTGGCCATCACTGCCTAAGATTGTGGAAGATAGGTACTTAGGTTCGGCCTACGGATGTATATTTTTTATCCAGAACATCGGACTTATGCTTGTTCCCGGACTTATTGGTTATGCCCTCACTGCGGCTAATCCCGAAGTGGCATCATCACTAACTCAGGGTATTACCACTGCTGCTGATGGTACACCATTAGTATATGACTATACCGTGCCCGAATTGATATTCGCAGCCTTTGGGGTGCTGGCTTTCTTCCTTGCATTTGTGCTTAAATCGGTAGATAAGAAGCGTGGCTATGGCTTGGATATGCCAAATAAGAAATAATTATTAAGCTTGAGGCTATCTGCTGAGTAATCCGTGTACTTGGGGATAGCCTTTAGTTTTTAGCTAATAGCTGATAGCCAGTAGCTTATGGCCAATAGCCAATATCTAAATCATCTTGTCCGAACTTTTCTCGTTTCATTTAGTTTATTAATATATATGATAATTAATTGAACAGAGAAATGAACTACAGGATAGAAAAAGACACGATGGGTGAGGTGAGAGTGCCTGCCGAAGTCTATTATGGTGCACAGACTCAACGCTCTATTGATAATTTTAAGATAGCACAAGATATAAATAGGATGCCTCGTGAGGTTATTGCAGGATTTGCATATCTGAAAAAGGCGGCGGCTATTACCAATAATGAGTTGGGAGTGCTGAATAGTGAGAAATCTAACCTTATATCTCAAGTGTGTGATGAAATTCTTGATGGCAAGCATTATGAGCAATTTCCTTTGGTGGTGTGGCAAACCGGATCGGGTACACAATCAAACATGAATGTGAATGAAGTTATTGCCAACCGTGGTCATGTAATTAAGGGTGGAACCTTAGCCGATAGTGTTAAGTTTTTGAAACCCAATGATGATGTGAATAAATCTCAATCATCTAACGATACGTTTCCAACCGCAATGCACATTGCTGCCTATAAAATGGTGGTGGAGACAACCATCCCCGGACTTGAAAAACTACGAGATACGCTAGAACTTAAGTCAAATCAATTCAAAGATGTAGTGAAGATAGGACGCACCCACCTAATGGATGCCACACCACTAACTCTTGGTCAGGAGTTTTCTGCTTATGTAGCCCAACTTAATCACGGCATAAGAGCGATTAAAAACACACTTCCGCACCTGTCGGAGTTGGCTTTGGGAGGTACTGCTGTAGGCACGGGGCTCAATACACCTAAAGGTTACGACACGTTGGTGGCTCAAAATATTGCAAAGCTTACCGGGCTACCATTTATTACGGCTTTCAATAAATTTGAAGCCTTGGCTGCCCACGATGCAATAGTGGAAACACATGGAGCATTGAAAACTGTGGCAGTTTCATTAATGAAGATTGCCAATGATACACGTTTGCTGAGTTCGGGACCTAGAGCCGGCATAGGCGAGATTCATATTCCCGATAACGAGCCCGGGTCGTCTATAATGCCGGGTAAGGTTAATCCCACACAAGCAGAAGCACTAACTATGATAGCTGCTCAGGTGATGGGTAACGACGTTGCCATAAGCGTAGGAGGTGCATCGGGGCATTTCCAGCTCAATGTGTTTAAACCCATGATGATATACAATTTCTTACATTCGGCAAGGCTTATTGGTGAAGGATGTGTAAGCTTTAATGATAAATGTGCAGTGGGAATAGAACCAATAAATAAAAATATAGAAGCTCATCTCAATAGCTCACTAATGCTGGTGACTGCTCTAAACACTAAAATAGGTTACTATAATGCCGCAGCCATAGCACAAGATGCCCATAAAAGAGGGATAACATTAAAACAGGCTGCACTTGAATATGAGCTCAAGGGGCTTGACTTTGAGAGAATTACCGAAGAGCAATACGATCTGTGGGTTAATCCGGCTGATATGTGTTGAGATTGAGAATCGCCAGAGACGAACGACAAGAATCTTAAGGAGAACCGCAGGGTTTAACTTCTCTCACTCGTTTGGCACTCGTACCGATAGCCATCGGTAGTGCCGCTTGGTTTACCAAGAATGAGTGGGAATTGTTATTATTTCAATCTGTTTTTTTACTACAAGTAAAAAAGATGTTTATGATTGATTAGATTGTTGGCAAGCCAAGCGAGCAAGTTGAGTGAGCTCCGCTGAACTTTGTTTTTTGCTTTGCTCAGAAACGAAGTTCAGTGAACCTAATTACGATGTTCTATCTCTAAAAATAAAAATTGACAAAGTAATCCTATATAAGCGGGACACGTACCACAAGATAGCTTTTAAATCTATTTAACTATTTTTAAATCTTTAACTCTTTGACTCTTTAGCTCTTTACCCCTTTAGCTCTTTACCCCTTTAACTCTTAAACGCTTAAACCCCTTTAACCCTAATTCGCTTCAATAGACGAAATATGAATTCCAACAAAGCAATCATCCATACAGCCATTGGGGAAATATCCACAATTGGAAATCATTCCATTGTTATTTGTTTCGAAGTATGTTTTTGCATCCTTTCTTTTTTTCAGCCACTCTTGCCTGGCCAATTTATAAACATCATCTAAAGTAATTGCTTCGCGGGCAGCACTGTTTTTATGGGTGTTGATTTCACTCTCATTTTCGGTCCATTCCAGTTCTTCTGTAGGGATGCCCTCCTCTTCGGCGGCACTTAGTGCGGTGTATTTAAAGTGGCGCTGAGTAATAGTGCCATTCGATATGGTTATTGTGGTTTCCCATGAAATACCTATCCATGAAGCGCCGGTAACCACATATTTGTAGGAGTTATTGGATGATTTTTTAAACTCTGTCCATGCATTATAGCTTTTGCCATATTCTGTTTCAAATTCAATATCATCCTTACTGCATGATGTTAAAAACCCGGTTAATACTATTAGAACTAAGAAAAATGCGTTGCTTTTCATGGCGTTGTTATTATTGGTTTGAAATTATTTTTTTATTCATCGTTAATCTGTATAAGTAAAAAAAACAGAAATACTTATCCGTTCTTTTTCAGCATGTTGTATATGGTCGATTTGCCAATATTCAGTATCTCAGCTACTTTCAGCACGTTGTTGTCATGTTTTTCCAGACAGCTTTTTATAATTTTATCGGTGTGTTGCTTCAATGTCATTATTGGTTCATCGGGTAGGATGGTTTCTTCGTAAGTCACCGAACTGAAAATTATATGCTCTGGAAGTATCTCATTATCAGGTGTAAGGATGCAGCCCAGCTCAATAACAGCCCTTAACTCCGGAATATTACCGGGATAGTTATAGTGTGTCAGTTTTGCCATTGCTGCGGGAGTTAGCATTTTCACATCACTCTCATCGGTCCTGTTCAATCGTTCTAAAAGCAGGTTTGCAATTGCGCTTATGTCCTCTCTTCTATTGCAAAGTGAGGGCACTTCAATAGGAATTCCTCTAAGGAGATAGTAAAGTTCAGCATTAAGTGCACCCTCTTCAATGCATCGTTGCAAAGGTGCTGCCGACGAAATAATAATCCTGCTGTTAAATGGTATGGCAATATTTCCTTTTATTCTTTTAAACTCACCGCTTCTTATCACCTCAAGCAGTTTTTGCTGCACATCGTTTTCGAGTAGTGATATCTCTTCAATAAAGAGCGTTCCCCCACTGCTTCGTTCTATTGCTCCCTGCCTGAAACCTACGCTGTAGCTTACCCCTTCACGCTCGGTGCCAAATAGTTCAATATCTTGCTGTTGTGGCGATAGTGCTTCAAGGTTTACAACTACAAATGGATGCTCTTTGAGAGGTGAGTTATGATGAATGATTGCTGCAATAGTCGATTTTCCGGCACCCGTTTGCCCTTGAATGGATACATTGTGTGATGGATGTTGTGCCGCTTTCTCTACAAGATTGATAATGCTTGCAACTTTATTCGATTTTCCGGCCAACACAGGGCTGGCTGCATCTGTTCCATGCGTGATTTGTAATTTCTGGCGACTCTGCCATGATTCGTAGGAGTTCTCAACCCATTTGGTAAGTCGTTCTATAGATGATTCATCAATAGATATAAAATTATTGACCCCTTGCCTGAAAAGCTCAAAAGCTGTTTCGGTATCATTTTCATCCGAATATAATGCGATTTCGGTTAGCGGAGTATGTTTTAAAATGCGGGTGATAAAATCGTGACTCAATATTTTTTTTATTGGAAGACTAATAATTATCACACCGGGGTTATTCAATACTTTCTCAATGCCACCAAGATATGCCAGATAGTCATGACCGCTCGCAAAAGTACAAACATCATACCTGTTGTCATACTTAAGGTAATCTACCATCTTCTGTAAGCCTGTTATATTATTGCCAATAACATGAATGTTCATAGAAAAGTGTATTGATTATTGTAAAAATATAAAATGTATGCCGATAAATAGCTAATTTGGCGCATAATTAAAATAATTTCAATCATTATCAGTTTATATTATATTGGTAAAACATATATACCCTGCACATTTCATGAAACTCGGCAAACATATTTTTATACTTGTTATATCTATAATAGTTACAGGCTGTTCGGTGAAAAAGAACACCTGGATTAGTCGTAATTATCATACCCTCAATTCGTATTACAATGTATATTACAATGGTGCCCAGGCTTTTAAAGAGGGTGAAAAGGCGATATACAATGGTGTAAATAACGATTATACTTCGCTATTACCTGTATTCCCCGAGTCGAATAAGGATGTGGCCTCGGCAGCTACCGGCGATATGGACCGTGCGATAGAGAAGGGTAAGAAGTTGATAGAGAAGCACTCAATTACTGCCAAGCCTAAACGCCGACAAGGTAAAATGAGCGATAAATATAAGGCATTCATGAAAAAAAGGGAGTTCAATCCCCTTGTTGATGATGGGTGGTTGCTCATTGGGAAAGCGAATGTGGTGAAGCATGATAACGCAGATGCTATTTCTATTCTCGATTATGTGATAAGGGAGTACGATGGCAGCAATTCGCGCTATGAAGCTATGATATGGCTGTCGCGTGCCTATGCCAATATGGAGCAGTATGTGAATGCCCAAGCGGCTCTCGAAGGCTACGATATCGATGGAATGGCTCCTACTAATTTATATGCCGATTTTATGGCTGCCAATGCATCGGTTCTTTTAGCTCAGGGTAAATATGCCGATGCGTTGCCCTACATGAAAGGGGCAGCACAAAACACCACCAAGCGTATGTATCGTTTCAGATATAATTATATACTTGCCCAGTTATATAAACTAACCGGTGATGATGCTTCGGCTTATACGGCTTTTGGAAACGTGATAAAGGGCAATCCCGATTATGACATGAGTTTTAGTGCACGCATAAATATGGCCGGTGTTACAAGCGGTAAATCGGGGATGGCCGAGACCGAAAAATCGCTGAATAAACTAAGGCGCGATAAGAAAAATAAGGAGTATCTCGACCAGATATACTATGCCATGGGATTGATGAAACTCAATAATGGCGAAGAGAATGCTGCTATCGAAAACTTTAAGAAATCGGTTGCCAGCAGCACATCCAA
>CAZWOA010000004.1:27921-48686 GCA_964635545.1 uncultured Marinilabiliaceae bacterium | reverse complement strand
GCCACTGTAGGTGCCGGCAAGCAGGAGTTTGAGCGAAGCTGGGGTAAACGTAAAAATGAGGATAACTGGCGCAGAAGCGTAAAAACATCAACATCAGTGGATAGTGATGAATATACGTATCGCGAGCCGGGTATGGATATTGATGGTGGCACTGTTCAAGATGGGGCACCCGATAAAGGAGCCGCAGGTGCCGAGAAGGCTGAGACACCCGCTCCGGCAGCACGCCCGGCAATTGCCACACGCGAATCGTTGATGGCCGACATACCATTGACTGAAGATGCACAGAAGAAAAAACATAAAGCGATAGAAGAGTCGCTGTTTGAGAGCGGAATGTTACTATATGCACAGGTTGGCGACTATAAATCGGCCGCCGCATATTACGAGAGACTGCTTGCCGATTACTCCACCACATCTAACCGTGAAGCCGCATTAACAGGCCTCTATCAGTCGTATGAGAAACTTGGTGATGAGGTTAATATGGCCAGGGTGAAACGAATCATCACAGGTGATTATCCCTTAAGTTTGTTTGCGCAGTATCTTTCCGATCCTGAGTTCTTTGAGAAGCAAAAACAGCTTCGTGAAGATAATGAAAAGCACTATGAGGCAACCTACTCTAACTATTTGATGGGTAGATATACCGAGGTGCTTGCCGATACCGAGAATGCGTTGAAAACCACAACTCCGTACAAGGCTAAGTATATGCTTCTGAAAGCATTGTCGCATGCACGTATGGCTGAGGCACTTATGTTCAAACTCACTCTCGATGAGGTTGTAAAATTATATCCCAATACCGAGGAGTCGAAACTTGCATCGGCAATGCTTGCCGAGATTGATAAGGGCCGCCAACCAATAAAAGCCGAGTTGGGCAAGCCGATTTCAGGCACAGCCACAGCAGCACAATCGCATGATGGTGCAGCAGCCGAGGCCGAAGAGGTTAAGTTCGTCTATTCGCCATATGAGGAGCATTATGCGGTAATACTGTGCAATGAGGCGGTGAATATCAATCAGTTGCAATATAATATTGCTGATTTTAACTTCGGACGATTCCTGATAGCCGACTATTCATTGGAGAGTCGCCTGATGGCTGATGGTGGAAGGCTTATGCTTAT
Source organism: uncultured Marinilabiliaceae bacterium (assembly GCA_964635545.1). Taxonomy (GTDB): domain Bacteria; phylum Bacteroidota; class Bacteroidia; order Bacteroidales; family Marinilabiliaceae; genus JAGPIS01. Next base: position 47,577 of record CAZWOA010000004.1, on the reverse strand, counting down.
TAAAGGATTGAAAAACAAGGTTGAAGCACTCGATTATTTGTATGTTATAAGAGAGCAGAAAGCAATTTTTGACCTTGCCAACCTTACTAATCCTGAAATTGTGGTTGTGTCGGTAAATAACATAAATCTACTGCTCAATAATAATGATATGGTGAGGTATGCAACCTTCTTTAACGACCATTATCTTACTGCCATTAAAGAGCCAGAGAAAGAGGTTAATCCTGAAGTGACTCCTAAAGCAGAAGTTGTTGAGGTTGTGAAGAAACCTGTTGTTGAAAATGTTAAACCCGCTGTGGAAAAGGCTGTTGAGAAGGTTGCAGAGCCCGAGGTTGTTGAAAATATTGTGGAAGAGGTGGTTGAAAAAACTGCTGAGAAAGTGGAGGAAATAAAACCGGCACCGGCCCCTGTTGTAGCGTCGGAACCAAGCATATTTGAGGATGACGATCTTAGCGGCTATTGCGTTACTGTACTCATCAAAAAAGCACGTAACGACCTGCGCCGCTTGCAAACAATACTCACCAACTTCACCATAAACTATTATGGTGATGATATTAAAGGAGAGGCTTCGGATATGGGGGTAAGCCACAGAGTGATTAAAGTTACCGGATTTAAAAATAAAGAGGAGGCACAGTATTATTTGCATCGAGTAGAGACAGAGAGTGCCTTAGTGCGCAATATGGTGGGAAATGAAAATCACCTGTTTGTTATGACCGAAACCAATTATAACCTTCTTATGGAGAATAAAAACATAGAAGCTTATATTAAATTCATTGAAAGGTAAGTAGTTATGAGTGAGGATATAAAGATACTTTGGGTTGATGATGAGATTGAATTTTTGAGGGCACACATTCTGTTTCTGTCCGAGAAAGGATTTGCAACAGACACTGCCACCAATGGACGTGATGCCCTCGATATGATTGAGAAATCGCATTATGACCTTATCTTCCTTGATGAAAACATGCCCGGCCTATCAGGGTTGGAGACATTGACAAGGATAAAAGCCATGCGCCCGCAGTTGCCGGTAATAATGATTACCAAAAGCGAGGAAGAGGATATAATGGAGCAGGCAATTGGCAGTAAGATAGCCGATTACATCATCAAGCCGGTTAATCCCAGTCAGATTTTATCATCCATAAAGCGCAATATAGATAGGAAACGATTAATTGCCGAAACAACGGTTCATGCCTATCAGTCTGAGTTTCAGAAGTTGGCAATGCAGATATCCGATTGCAGGAATTATCAGGATTGGCAGGCCGCATATCGTAAACTGGTGTATTGGGAGTTGGAACTGCAAAATGCCGATAGTGTGATGGATGATATGCTTAAAATGCAGAAGAATGACGCCAATAGTGAGTTTGCACGCTTTGTGAAAAAGAATTATCTCGGGTGGCTATCATCCGAAGATGCCCCGGTGATGTCTCATAAACTGATGCAGCACCGCATTTTGCCAATGCTTGATAATGGCGAGAAGGTATGTCTTATATTGATAGATAACTTCCGGCTCGACCAGTGGGAGGTTATAAAGCATGACCTTGCCGATGATTTCAATATTGCCGACGACCAATATTACAGTATTCTTCCCACTGCAACCCAATATGCGCGCAACTCTCTGTTTGCCGGGCTTATGCCGTCTCAAATAGAGCAGCTTTATCCTAATTACTGGGTTGAAGATGAGGATGAAGGCAGTAAAAATCAGTTTGAGAATGAGCTGATCGGCACCTTTTTTCAGCGATTCAGGCGTAATGTGAAGTACGGATACTATAAAGTGAATGATGCAGAGAGTGGTAAACGCCTGAATGACAATCTATCACGGTATTTGGGCAATCAGTTTAATGCCTTTGTGTTTAACTTTGTGGATATGCTTTCGCACGCTCGCACAGAGGTGAAGATGATAAAGGAGCTTGCTGCCGATGAGGCTGCCTATAGGTCGGTTACGCAGGCTTGGTTCAGGCATAGTCCGCTAAAAGAGACGCTTGCAAAGCTGAAAGAGCAAGGGATTAAAATCGTAATTACCACCGATCATGGCACCATACGAGTGAATAACCCAGTGAAGGTGATTGGAGATAAAGCGGTTAATACCAATTTGAGATTTAAGCAGGGGCGTAACCTTAATTATAATCCTAAAGAGGTGTATGAGATGAAACAGCCCGAGAAAGCGATGCTTCCCAAACCCAATCTATCGACCACATATATTTTTGCAACAGGCGATGATTTTCTGGCTTATCCCAATAACTATAACTACTATGTGAGTTATTACAAAGATACATTTCAGCATGGCGGAATATCGCTTGAGGAGATGATAATACCATTTGCGGTGCTCACTGCCCGAAAATAATTTTGACATTTGTTATGAAATGACTTTTAGCAGTAGGAAATATCAAATTAATCCTTATTTTTGATGAACATTAAATAATTTGAATCTATAAACAAATTGAATATCATCATGAACATACCTGAGAATCTTAAGTACACTAAAGACCACGAGTGGGTTTCAGTTAACGGTAACATCGCTACCGTAGGTATTACCGATTTTGCACAAAGCGAACTTGGCGACATAGTATTCGTTGAGATTGAGACTGAAGGCGAAGATCTTGATAGAGAAGAGGTTTATGGCACTGTAGAGGCTGTTAAAACCGTTTCTGATCTTTATATGCCTGTAGCCGGCAAAGTTATTGAGTTTAACGCAGAGCTGGAATCGGCGCCTGAGTTAATCAACAAAGATCCTTATGGAAAAGGATGGATGATAAAAGTGGAAATTGCCGACCCGTCTCAGCTTGACCTTTTACTTAATTCAGCAAAATATGCCGAACTGATTGGCTAATCAACCGATTAAAAAATTAATGACCCGGGATGTAAGTTCCGGGTTTTTTTGTTTTGTATCAATATCTCTAATGAAATTCTCATACTTCTGTTAATATTCACTCATTTTTTTCGATTCTGATTTTCTTAAATCTTTTGGGTAAAATTGCCGCAGTTTTCATATATTGTATCTTCAATTGATGTTTTCTTTTGAAAGTGAAGTGTTTAACACATTTAAAAAATCAACATTATGCTACAAACAAAGCAAATTCAGGATCTTTTAGGGAAAGAAGCAACATTATTGGAGTTCTCTTCACCTAAAATTACGAAAGATATGATAAGTCTTCCAGGAAAAGATGTAGTAGATAATGTTTTTGTCCAGTCGGACAGGAACAATAGGGTGTTGGGAAGTTTGTCAAGGTTGTACAATAGTGGGCACTTGTCTGGAACAGGGTACGTTTCTATTCTGCCTGTTGATCAGGGGATTGAACATTCGGGAGGGGCTTCATTCTCTAAAAACCCTATGTATTTCAATCCTGAAAATATAGTAAAACTTGCCCTATCTGCAGGTTGTAATGGTGTTGCTTCAACTTTGGGAGTGCTTGGTAGCGTATCGCGAAAATATGCTCACAAAATACCGTTTATAGTAAAGCTTAATCATAATGAATTGTTAACCTCGCCAAATACATTCGACCAGATTCTTTTTGCGTCGGTTGATCAGGCTTACGATATGGGAGCTGCCGGCGTAGGAGCCACTATCTATTTTGGTTCGCCCGAGTCGGACCGGCAGATAGTTGAAATCAGTAAAGCATTTGCTTATGCCCATCAAAAAGGCCTGTTTACCATATTATGGTGTTACTTGCGCAATAGCAATTTCAAGAAAAATGGTGTTGATTATCATGCTTCAGCCGATTTAACCGGGCAAGCCAATCATTTGGGGGTTACCATTGAGGCCGATATTATCAAACAAAAACTTCCTGAGAATAATGGCGGATACACAGCTTTGAATAAGGATGGGGCTAAATATGGTAAATACGACGAGCTAATGTATTCGAAATTGAGCTCGGACAATCCTATTGACCTGGCTCGTTATCAGGTAATAAATAATTATGGAGGACGTATCCCGTTAATTAATTCGGGTGGGGCTTCGGGCGATAATGATATGGCTGCTGCCGTGCGTACTGCTGTAATAAACAAGCGTGCCGGGGGTAGCGGATTGATATTGGGAAGGAAAGCTTTTCAGAAACCGTTCAACGAAGGAGTTTCAATTATTGAAGCTGTGCAGTCGGTTTACTTAGACGAATCGATTACGATTGCCTGATACGATTTCAGTCAACTGTTATAGGAATTCCCGTATTTTTGTTTTATGAAAAATAGAGATTCGGGGATTCACTTAAAATGGCATCCGGAAATTGAAAATTGGCCATGCCAAGGGATATCGGGTGTGCTTTAAAATCAACAGAAAGAGATTGAAAAGGCAAAAGATATTTTAAAACGACTTGAATAGTAGAGAATGGAAACTTCATAAAATTATCAAAGCAGATGATGAAGAACTATGCGTAGATCCTGATAACTTTATAAAAAACCCGAAACTAACAGTTCCGGGTTTTTAGTATTCTGAATAAATTTTATTTGAATTCCACCTCAGCAAATATGGGGTTGTGATCGCTAAGGAAACGGTCGGCACGCTGCTCGGCAAAGTTTACGAACTCATTTACTTTCAGGTTGCTGGTAACGAAAATGTAGTCGATATACTCACGCTCCTCGGCTGCCAGTCTGCCAAAATCATGGAATGTCCATTCAGGGCCATAGCTCTTTGTTGCCGCCAGGCGGGCATCGGTTAGTGGCGATTCTTCGGTTAGTTGATGGTAAACATTATCGCTTGGTGCTGCATTGAAATCGCCCATCACAACCACCGGCATGCGCTCCGAACTCTGTTTTACCACATCTTTCACCATCAACGCACTTTCGTTGCGGGCTACGACTCCCATATGGTCGAAATGGGTATTGTAGATGGTTATTTGTCGTCCTGATGCTTTAAATTTAAACACACCCTTGGTAAGCACACGGTTACAGGCAGCATCCCAGCCCAGAGAGCCGGGTACTTCGGGAGTTTCCGACAGCCATGAGGTATTATCTTCAACAAGTTGAAATTTATCTTTTTTGTAAAAAATAGGCGAAAATTCACCTGCGTCACGGCCATCATCTCTGCCCCGGCCTATCACTGCATATTCGGGCAGTAGCTGGCGCAAATCGTTAAGTTGGCCTATAAGCACTTCCTGCATCCCAAAAACATCGGGCGAATAGAAATTAATCATATCGGCAACCCACTCTTTTCGGTTATCCCAGTTGTTCGGTGCATCATCAGGATTATCGTATCGTATGTTGAACGACATCACATTAAGCTTTTCGGTGCTATTATTGGCAGAGTGTGTGCAAGCTGTGAGCGACACGGTAATTGCTGCCAAAAACAGGATTATTTGTTTCATTGTTTTTGTATTATATTTCGAAGTGTTATAATTTTTCTGCCACTTTCGGCTGGTTTGGTTCATGCTTATACTTAAACAGTATGGCAAACAGAACGGCTACCACAAGTGCATAAGCAGCAAACGCAAGCCATATTCCTGGCCAGTCTTTTTCTAATGTTGCTGGATTTTCAAACCATTTGGCTATAACAAGTCCGGCAATAATATTACCCAATACAGCACCTACGCCGTTAGTCATCAACATAAATAGGCCTTGTGCCGATGACTCTATTGATGAGTCGGTATTCTGCTCTACAAAAAGGGCTCCCGAAATATTGAAGAAATCGAATGCCATACCGTAAATAATGCATGATGCTATAATGAACCCGAAGCCCATAAGGTTATTCTCGGCAATGCCAAACAGTCCGAAACGCAACACCCACGCAATCATGCTGAATAGCATAACCTTCTTAATGCCAAATCGTTTCATGAAGAATGGTATGGCGAGTATAAACAGTGTTTCCGATATCTGTGAAATAGAAAGAATGATAGTAGAGAAGTTATTGATGATACTTCCTTTTGGAAACACTTCTGCATCCTGCAAAAAGCTGTCGCCATAGGCATTGGTGAGCTGTAGTGCACCTCCCAATAGTAGACTGAAAATGAAGAAAAGTACCATTTTTTTCTGTTTGAACAGTACAAATGCTTCAAGGCCCAGTTTTTGGATAAGAGTTTGATTTTTAATCACTTTCCTCTCCGATTTAACTGCCGGCAATGCTATTATTGTGAATATGCCAAGCACAAATGCCAGAGCAGCAGCTATATAGAATGATACACTAATGCTTTGACCTAATCCCCAATCTTTGGTGAAGAAGTTGGTTACCCACATTGCAACTATAAATCCTACCGTACCCCAAACCCTGATAGGAGGGAAGTAGGTTACCGGATCTTTGCCCTCAGCCTTTAAGATTCTGAAACTCACCGAGTTATTAAGGCCTATTGTAGGCATGTAGAAACTCATTGCAACCAGTAAAACCCAGAAGAAGGTCATTGCTGAGTCTATATGCGGCAAAAAGAGCATTGTGGCACCAAAAAGAATATGTAGAATTCCGAAAACGTAATTTGCCTTCCATTTATCGGCAATAATACCGAATAGGGTAGGCATGATGAGCGATGCAAAACCCATGGTGGAGAACACCAATCCGAATTGGGCGCCGTTCCACTGTTTTTCCACAAAGCCATAGTGGCCTAAAGTCATCATCCAGGCTCCCCACACAAAAAACTGTAGGAAGTTCATGGTTATCAGTCGTTGTTTCAAGTTCATAGTATGAGAATGTTGTTGTATGTAGATGACAAATTTAACAAGAATTGGCAATAAGCAATGATTATTTCACCTGAATCATGAAAAATTGTTAACGAAAAAAAGCTGCCCAATCATTGGACAGCTTTTTATGTTAAAATGGATGTTGTTTAATTACATCATACCGGGCATTCCACCCATGCCTTGAGGCATTGCAGGAGCTTGCTCTTCTTTTTTCTCGGCAAGCACACACTCGGTAGTCAGGAACATGCCGGCGATAGAAGCTGCATTTTCAAGTGCCACGCGTGTCACTTTGGCAGGGTCGATAACTCCGCTTTCGAATAGGTTCTCAAACTTATCGGCACGGGCGTTGTAACCAAAGTCGCCTTTTCCTTCTTTTACTTTTTGCACGATAACGGCACCCTCTTTACCACCGTTATGTACTATTTGGCGTAGCGGCTCTTCAATGGCACGTTTCACTATTTCGATACCGGTTGTCTCGTCATCGTTGGCACCTTTAAGGCCTTCGAGTGACTCGATAGCACGAATGTAAGCCACGCCACCACCGGGAACGATACCCTCTTCTACGGCAGCACGGGTTGCGCTAAGTGCGTCATCAACACGGTCTTTCTTCTCTTTCATCTCAATTTCGGTAGTAGCACCCACGTAAAGAACTGCAACACCGCCTGCAAGTTTTGCAAGACGCTCCTGAAGTTTCTCACGGTCGTAATCGGATGTGGTATTTGCTATCTGAGCCTTTATTTGTGCTGTGCGCGATGCTATGTCCTCTTTAGAACCTGTTCCGCCAACGATGGTTGTATTCTCCTTGTCGATGGTAACTTTTTCGGCCTGACCAAGCATATCAAGGGTAGCCTGCTCAAGTTTAAGTCCTGTCTCTTCTGATATTACTGTACCATTGGTAAGGATTGCAATATCCTGAAGCATCTCTTTACGACGGTCGCCAAAGCCGGGAGCTTTAACGGCAGCCACTTTAAGAGAACCTCTCAAACGGTTTACTACAAGGGTTGCAAGAGCTTCACCATCAATATCTTCGGCAATAATAAGCAGTGGGCGGCCACTTTGTGCAGCAGCTTCGAGCACAGGAAGCATATCTTTCATTGTAGATATCTTCTTGTCGTGAATAAGAATTAGCGGATGGTCAAGTTCAGCCTCCATTTTTTCGGTGTTGGTAACGAAATATGGTGAGATATATCCGCGGTCGAACTGCATACCTTCTACAACTTCCACGGTTGTTTCGGTTCCTTTAGCTTCCTCAACGGTTATAACTCCCTCTTTACCAACTTTTTTCATAGCTTCGGCAATGAGTTGACCGATTTTGCTGTCGTTATTGGCTGAAATTGTACCTACCTGCTCAATTTTATCGTGGTTGTCACCAACAGATTTTGCCTGGCTTTTAATGCTATCTACAACTTTCTCAACAGCGATATCGATACCGCGCTTAAGATCCATTGGGTTGGCACCTGCAGTTACGTTTTTAAGTCCTACGTTGATGATAGCCTGCGCCAGCACGGTAGCTGTGGTAGTACCGTCACCTGCGTCTTCACCGGTTTTGGCCGATACCTCTTTCACCATTTGTGCACCCATGTTTTCGAATGGGTCGGTAAGCTCAACTTCTTTGGCCACTGTTACACCGTCCTTGGTTATTTGTGGTGCTCCGAATTTCTTGTCAATCACCACATTACGACCTTTGGGACCTAGTGTTACTTTCACTGCATTGGCCAGCTGGTCAACACCGCTTTTTAGCAGTTCGCGGGCCTCTATATCAAATTTAATCTCTTTTGCCATGATTATAATAGTATTTTATTTTTTACTTAACAGTTAATTAAGCGATGTATAGAACATCATTTTGTGAAATAAGAAGATACTCTTCACCATCAATAGTCAGTTCGGTTCCCGCATATTTACCATAAAGAACCACATCACCAACTTTTACCTCCATAGGCTCATCCTTTTTGGCGGCACCTACAAGCACGGTTGTGCCTTGAAGAGGTTTCTCCTTTGCCGAATCGGGGATGATGATTCCGCTTGATGTCTTTGTCTCTGCAGCAATAGGCTTAACTAACAGTTTGCCTGCAAGAATTTTTCCTTTAAGATCTGACATGTTATTAAATTTTTTATTGGTTAAACATTGTTGTTTTTTATTCAGATATAATTATTCCATAAAGTGTGCCATTGGCATTAAACGAATAAACTGGCATAATTTACTGACATTTTAGCACTATTTCCACTCTTTAGGGTTAAAATGACACTTTGTGATTGACTTTTTGTCATGCCGGGCAGTGTATGAAAACAGAAAAGCCGGAGTGAAAGTATCATTCCGGCTTTAAATATTTTCTGCTATTGGTTCTTATTCGGCATCACCATTTGGTTGCTCGCCGGCGTCGGGAGCAGGGAATGCCGGCATCTGCTGCTGAGGAAGCTGAATGTTTTTCACTTTCTCATCAAGCTCAGAGTGAATACCCATAGTTTCGCGTGGCAGTACCATTACCGATACAAATGAAAGAACAAGCAGGATACCTGAAAGAGTCCATGTTGCTTTTTCAAGGAAATCGGTGGTTTTGCGAACGCCCATAATTTGGTTTGATCCTGCAAAGTTAGAGGCAAGTCCTCCACCTTTTGAGTTCTGAACCAAAACTATCAGTACCAGAAGTATGCTAACCAACATCACTAAAATCGATACAATTGAATACATAGTTGATTTTTTATTGAGTATTTGACATTTTTTCTATTTCGGTAATTCGACTTGCAAAGTAAGTATTTTTTTCGGGATATTTCAAACGTAACTTCTCAAATATGTTGATTGCTTTCTGAAAATGTTTCTGTTTGATATATATTGATGCCAATGTTTCGGTTAACAGATCCTCATTTTCCGATACACTCTCCTTTACCTTATCCTCTATTTTTCCTGATGTTTCGGGCTGTTTAGGCACTATACGGAACGTATCCTGGCTTAAGAAATTATCAATGAGGCTGCTTTCCAAAGTTTTTTTGCCTTTTGGGTCATTATTACTCTCTAATTTACGATGTCGCATATGATTTAGCCAATCTGAGAATGAGTAATTGCTCTCATCCGAGAGATCGATGTCGGGCATTTCGGCCTCGAGCGAATATGATGTGGTGATGGAAATAGTGTCATACTCAAGCAAATCGGCCACCGGTAAAACCTCGGGCTCAACGGCTGTCTCTATTGCCTGGGGCTTAATAAATGGCTCCAAATCATCACTAACATCAAAGTAATCAACTACTTTTGATGGCGCTGCCTTTGGCACTTCATCAGTAATAACACTCTTAGCTACCTCAATTACAGCAACTTCAACCTCTTTAACCTCTTCAACCTCTTTAACCTCTTCAACTTTTTCACCCTCTTCGCCCTCTTCACCCTCCTTAGTTTGCTTATGGTTATACACCAGGTTATAGAGGCTCGTGCGACTAGCGATATGGGCGGCACAGGTTTTTAGTTCGCTATTGAATTTTATATGCTCAAGATTGTGCAGGTTTTTAATTAGCAACATCCTAGCGGTTTGAAAAAATGGGTACTGCTCAATAATCTCATTTAGAGGTTTGAGTGTATCCTCGTTTAGCTTATGAGGATTTTCTATAAGGTTATAAAACTGCTGCTTATTCATTAATTACCAGTCGGCAAATGCCTTGTTGAAAACATTTTCTGTTATCTGTTCAATTATTACTTTAGTTAGCTCATCTTCCACCTCGGTCAGGTTTCGCTCCGAAGGAAAATCCTGATAGGCTGAGAATGTGGTCTCCCAATTTTTCTTAGGGTCTTTGAAGTTGCGGCACCTTATTTTTACTGTTACGGTAAGGCGTGTCTCGGCCGATACCGCATCAGCCTTTATGGCCATAGGGCGGGTGTCGTAGCCGGTTATCTCACCCGAAAAATCAACATCGCCCATATCGCGTGACATACTTAGGCGTGATTCATTCATAATCCTATCCTTCAAGCCTTCTGTTAAATTCTGGCTCAAAGTAGGATTAATCAGAGGGGCACGGTTCACAATATACTGCACCGAAAATGTTCTGAGGTTATCGGGGATTGATGCGCCACTCATTGTAACTCTTATTGAGCAACTTGCCAGTACAAACACCAATAATGTTAGTGCCGAAAACAATATTTTATTTCTGATATGCATATGTTTCTTATCAAATATCAAGTTCAAACTCTTTGATTTTTCTGTAGAGCGTCCTCTCGGAGATGCCGAGCTCCTGGGCTGCAAGTTTTCTTTTGCCGCTATATTTCTCAAGTGCTTTTTCAATCATTTCACGCTCTTTATCGGCCAGCGAGTACGACTCTTCAACAAACTCATCCATATCTTCGATGTGGTGAGTCGGTTGCGCCGGCGTTACAAACTGTTGTGTGGGAGCAGGCTTGCTGGTATGCACTATGTCGCCTGCAGCAGTTTGGTACAGGTTCTGTATTATCTGCTCATGTTCATGGCTTATTCCGTGTGTGCCACCCTCTTGTATCATCTCAAGCACCAACGATTTAAGGTCGTTCATATCCTTCTTCATGTCGAAGAGTACCTTGTAAAGTATCTCTCTCTCGGAGTTGAACGTGCCCTGGTCTATCGCACCATGTCCGCCTGCAATAACGGCCGGCAATGATGCCCCTTCGGTAAATGGTATGTAGGGTTGTAACGCTTCAGCATTAATCTCCCTGTTTTGCTCTATTACCGATATCTGTTCGGTAATATTTTTCAGTTGACGTATGTTGCCAGGCCATCGGTAACGCATAAGCAGTTGCTTTGCATCATCGGTAAGTTTTACTGCCGGCATACGGTATTTATCAGCAAAATCATTGGCAAACTTCCTGAATAGCAGATATATATCTTCAGTTCTGTTGCGCAGTGGCGGAATTTTTATTGGCACACTATTTAATCTGTAAAACAGGTCTTCCCTGAATTTGCCTTCAGCTATTGCTTTTTCAAGATTTACATTGGTTGCAGCCACCACTCTTACGTTGGTTTTCAATACTTTAGATGAGCCAACTTTCATAAATTCACCCGCTTCGAGCACCCTTAGCAATCTAACCTGGGTTGATAATGGCAGTTCGCCAATCTCATCTAGGAAGATGGTTCCCTTATTGGCCTCTTCAAAATATCCTTTGCGGTCGGCAAGGGCACCTGTAAAAGCGCCTTTCTCATGGCCAAAAAGCTCTGAATCGATGGTTCCTTCAGGTATCGCACCGCAGTTAACCGCTATGTAGGTGCCATGTTTGCGTGTGCTGAACTGGTGAATTATCTGCGGAAACGACTCTTTACCTGTACCACTCTCGCCGGTGATAAGCACCGAGAGGTCGGTGGGAGCCACCTGAACAGCAATATCAATGGCACGGTTCAGATGTTCTGAATTACCAATTATTCCGAATCGTTGTTTGATGAGCTGAATATCCATAGTGCTTCTGCTATTTTTTCATGTTAACATGACAAAGTTACAAAATAAAGAAGAAAAGGGTGATTACTGATGCTCTTTTTATAAATTTGTATGTTTAAATTTTATAGTGATGAGTAAACACAATTCTATAATAGGTCTTATTCCTGCCCGCTTTGCATCTACCCGTTTCCCCGGGAAGCCATTGGCAGATATTGGTGGCAAACCGATGATTCAGCGTGTGTATGAGCAGGCTTCTAAGGTGTTGCCGGTGGTATATGTGGCTACTGATGATGACCGTATTGCCAATGCTGTAACCTCGTTTGGCGGCAAGGTGGTGATGACTTCTGTAAACCATCAAAGTGGCACCGACCGTTGCCGCGAAGCTCTTGAGAAGGCGCAAGAACTTGAAAACCGCACTTTTAATGCGGTGATAAATATTCAGGGTGATGAGCCGTTCATCAATCCGAAGCAGATAGAACAGCTGGCGGCAGCTTTTGAAGATGAATCGACAGAAATTGCCACTCTTATTAAAAAAGTATCATCAAAAGATGACTTGTTTAATGCCAATAAGCCTAAGGTAGTTGTTAATCTTAAAGGTGAGGCGCTCTATTTTAGCCGTTCGCCAATACCTTATCTGCGTGGCATAGAGCAGGATGCGTGGCATTCAGTTCACACTTTCTATAATCATATTGGCCTTTACGGTTATCGTGCCGATATTCTTGACCAGATTACACGTCTTGAGCAGGGAATTTTGGAGAAATGCGAATCGCTCGAGCAGTTGCGCTGGCTCGAAAATGGCTATAAAATAGCTGTGTATGAGACTGATATGGAGAGTATATCAATAGATACTCCCGAAGATCTTCAGAAATTAATAGATAACGGACTGATTTAAAATGGAGGGATATTTAAAAAAGATCCCTCATTATCATTGCAGTGGCACCACACATGCTGTCAACGTACTTCTTGGCGTTGATGCCCGCTTGTATAAGTTTGTCGTTATCATTCCACAACGAGTTAAGAGTCGAGTTAAGCTCCTCTTGACTCGTAATTACATATCCGGCACCGCGTTCAACAAGCTCTTTGGCCTCATTGAATTTGCGGTAGTTGGGTCCCCACAAAACCGGCATTCCATAGGTTGCCGCCTCCAGTGTGTTGTGTATTCCCTTGCCAAATCCGCCTCCGATATATGCAATTTGCCCATATTTATAAATTGCCGAGAGCAATCCGATGGTATTAACCACCATCACCTTAAAATGTTCGGGGTTGGCAGTGGCATTTTTATATAGGAAATAAGGAACTTCAATTTTTAATGTTATCTCTTTAATATGTTCATCATCAATCTCATGCGGCACCAGAATCATCTTCATGTCCTCGGGTGAGTTGTTGATATAATTTATCAGTAAATCCTCGTCGGGCTGCCATGAGCTGCCTGCCACTATTACTCGGGCATTTTTTGCAAATCGCATAGCAATATTATCTTCCGGTGATGATGCTGCAATTTCGGCTACCCTGTCAAAACGTGTGTCGCCCGCCACTGTATGGCATGTTATTTTGATGCTGTCGAGCAATTCAGCCGATTTTTTATCCTGAAGATAAAAATGGGTGAAGCATCGCAGTGCTTTCCTTGGCCAAAATCCCCAGAACTTAAAGAATTGCTGGTCGTGACGGAATATTACAGACACACCATAAACAGGGATGTTTTTTCGCTTTAACTCATGCAGGTGAAAATGCCAGAATTCATACTTCACGAAAAATGCCATTTCGGGGTTGATAAGGCGAATGAATCGTTTGGCGTTAAAGAATGTATCGCCCGGCATATAGCACACAAGGTCGGCCAATGCGTAGTTTTTCCTCACCTCATAGCCTGATGGCGAAAAGAAAGTGAGTACAATTTTTCGCTCCGGATACTTGGCACGTATGGCCTCGATAAGCGGGCGCCCCTGCTCAAATTCACCCAGTGATGCTGCATGAATCCACACGCATTTACTACTGTTGACATAACGGGCCAGTTGGTTCCATACCTCTCTGCGCCCTCTTCGCAGAAGTCGTGCTTTTTCGTTAAATGGCGATGCAAGTAAAACTGCAAAGCTGAAAAGGTGCATTCCCAATGAGTAAAGAAGTGATATCATAACGTGCGTGGTTAATTCTTGTAAGATAAGCTAATTGCCGTAATAATCGGCTAAATTAATGCAAAAAGCCTACCGTTGTATCGCGGTAGGCCTTTTTTCATCATATAGAGTAAAATTATTTACGGATTGCTTTAATTCCTGGAAGCTCTTTACCTTCCATGTACTCAAGCATTGCACCGCCACCTGTCGATACGTATGATACTTTATCGGCAAGTTTATTTTTGTTGATGGCAGCTACCGAGTCACCACCACCAATAAGTGTGAAGGCGCCATTGGCTGTAGCTTTTGCCACTGCCTGAGCTACTGCTGATGTTCCTTTAGAGAATTTCTCCATCTCAAACACACCCATTGGGCCATTCCAAAGAACTGTTTTTGATGATGAGATAACATCGCTGAATAGTGTAATTGACTCATCAGCAATATCAAGACCCATCCATCCTTCGGGGGTTTCGTTTACTTTAGAGATGTTGGTGTTTGCGTTGGCGTCAAATGCATCGGCATTAACAGCATCAATAGGAAGATAGATGTTTACTCCTTTTGCTTTTGCTTTGTTGATGATTTCAAGAGCAAGGTCAAGTTTATCCTCTTCGCAAAGTGATTTACCAATGTTGCCGCCTTGTGCTTTAACGAAGGTATATGTCATGCCACCACCGATAATCAGGTTGTCAACTCTGTCAAGCAGGTTCTCGATAATAAGGATTTTATCTGATACTTTAGCACCACCCATTACTGCTGTAAATGGTTTTTGTGCCGAAAGAAGTACTGTATCCATTGCTTTAAGCTCGGCTTCGATAAGGTAACCGAACATGCTGTTTCCTGGGAACAGGTCGGCAATAAGAGCTGTAGATGCGTGTGCGCGGTGAGCTGTACCAAAAGCATCATTCACATAGCAATCGGCCATTGAAGCAAGGTGCTTAACGAACTCTTTTTGGCTCTCTTTCACTTTTGCTTTGCCCTCTTTTTTCTGCTCTTCGGTTGCATCTTCAGGCAGGTGGTATGCTTTACCCTCTTCCTCTTCGTGGAAACGAAGGTTATCAAGCATCATCACTTCACCAGGTTTAAGGTTGGCAGCCATTTTTTGTGCTTCAGCTGAGTTGGCAAGTCCGGCAAATTTTACAGGAACACCTATGTGTTTTTCAACTGTTGAAAGGATATGTTTCATTGAGAATTTATCCTGAACAACACCATTTGGACGACCAAGGTGCGACATAAGGATTACTGCACCACCATCAGCAAGTACTTTTTTGATGGTTGGCAAGGCGCCTCTGATACGGGTATCGTCGGTTACCTCAAATGTTTGCTTGTTGAGGGGTACATTGAAGTCAACACGGATGATTGCTTTCTTACCTTTAAAGTTATAACTGTCAATTGCAGCCATGGCTAAATTATTTATTGGTTTTTAAATATATTGTCAAATAATTAAATCCTAATAGTCTGTTTTTTATGTGCTTTATAAAAGCCTCCCAAAATTAATGTACCTTTAAGAAAAAGCCAAATTCAAATCGATTTTTATCTGATTTTTATCACTTTTTAAGATGATGATAGCCATTTCTCACCCTCTTTTCAGTTCATCCCTTAGAAATTGGGCTGTGTAGCTTTCGGGGTGTTTGGCAATCTTCTCGGGTGTGCCCACTGCCCATACTTCGCCACCGTTGCGTCCACCGTCGCGCCCCATGTCGATAATGTAATCGGCCGTTTTTATCACATCCATATTATGCTCAATCACCAGTACAGTGTTGCCTTTATCCACCAGTCTGTTAAGCACATCAAGAAGCACTCTTATGTCTTCAAAATGCAGACCTGTTGTGGGTTCGTCGAGGATGTAGATGGTTTTGCCGGTATCTTTTTTCGATAGTTCGGCAGCAAGTTTCACCCGTTGGCTCTCACCTCCCGACAGGGTTGTGGATGACTGCCCAAGTGTTATATATCCCAACCCCACCTCTTTGAGCGTGCGCACCCGCTGTGCAATATGCGGTATGCTCTCGAAGAACTCACTGGCCTGGTTTATGGTCATATCCAACACATCACCTATGGATTTGCCTTTGTAGCGCACCTCCAGCGTTTCGCGATTGTAGCGCTTTCCATGACAGTCGGGGCACTCCACCATCACATCGGGCAGGAAGCTCATCTCAATTACTTGATGGCCACCACCTTTGCATGTTTCGCATCTTCCTCCCGCCACATTAAATGAGAATCGGCCCGGCTTGTAGTTGCGTATCTTTGACTCCGGAAGTTCGGCAAATATTTTTCTGATATCATCGAAAAGTTTGGTGTATGTAGCCGGATTGGATCGCGGCGTGCGCCCCAGTGGCGACTGGTCAACATCCACCACTTTATCCAGATGTTCAAGCCCTTCGATTGAGTCGTAGGGAAGCGGGTCTTTCAGCGCATTATAGAAGTGCTGGTTGAGAATGGGGTAGAGGGTTTCATTGATTAGCGATGATTTACCACTGCCCGATACGCCTGTCATACAGATAAATGTACCCAATGGAAGGCTTACCTTGATATTCTTGAGGTTGTTGCCGCGTGCACCTTTTATGGTAAGGAATTTACCGTTGCCGGGGCGGCGTAACTCAGGGATAATTATTCTTGTTTTTTCGTTGAGGTAACGTGCTGTCAGGCTGTTGCTTTTGAGAATCGCTTTGGGCGTGCCGGCTGCCACCACTTCGCCACCATGCCTACCCGCATACGGACCCATATCCACCACATAATCCGACTCCATCATCATGTCGCGGTCGTGCTCCACCACCAGCACACTGTTGCCTGTATCGCGAAGTTGCTGAAGTGAGCGTATCAATTTATGGTTGTCTCGCTGGTGCAGCCCGATGCTTGGCTCATCAAGGATGTAGAGCACATTCACGAGCTGCGACCCGATTTGTGTTGCAAGTCTAATGCGCTGACTCTCACCGCCCGATAGTGTCATTGCACTACGGCTGAGGCTCAGGTAATCGAGACCTACATCAAGCAGAAATCCCAGTCGGCTGCGTATCTCTTTAAGTATCTCCACTGCTATGGTGCGCTGTCTTTCACTCATTCGGTTCTCAATACCATCGAGCCATTGATGCAGCTCTTTGAGGTCCATATTGGCGAGGTCGGCAATATTTTTATCGTCGATGCGGAAATGGAGAGCCTCCTGGTTAAGCCTTTGGCCTTTACAATCGGGGCACTCGATATTGCGAATAAACTGGTTGGCCCATTTACGCGCCTGCATCGATGTGTCGTTATTCTGTTGGTCAACAATATATTTAGTGATTCCGTCGAAGCTGGGATAGTAATTACTCATCACACCCAGTGGAGTGTTTTTAAGCCTTATGGGCTCCGACGACCCGTTGAGTATGATGTCGAGTGCCTCTTCAGGAATATCTTTTATTGGCGTTTTCAGTGTAAATCCATATCTCTCGCCAATGGCCTCTATCTGCCAGAATATCAGTACGTTTTTATGTTTCCCCAGAGGTGCAATACCACCATTGTAAATTGTGTCATTGGCATCAGGAATAATTTTATCGGTATCAACCTCATTAAGAGTGCCCAACCCCTTGCAGCGCGGGCATGCACCCTGTGGCGAGTTGAACGAGAATGAGTGCGGAGCAGGCTCATTGTAGGAGATGCCGCTTGTGGGGCACATAAGTTGGCGGCTATAGTACGATGCTTCGTTACTATCTTTTTCAACCAGCATCATTATGCCTTTGCCGTGTTGCATTGCCAGTGCTATGGACTGTTTTAAGCGTTTGGTATCATTGCCGTCAACCTCAAAACGGTCGATAACCATCTCAATGAAGTGATTTTTATACCTGTCGAGCTTCATGCCGTGAGTTATCTCGCGTATCTCGCCATCGATGCGCACATGCAGGTAACCGCGTTTACGCACTGTTTCGAACAGCTCTTTATAGTGGCCTTTACGCCCTTTTACCAGCGGTGACAGGATATAGACCCTTTTACCCTGATACTTCTCCAGTACCAAATCAAGAATCTGCTCATCGGTATATTTAATCATCTTCTCGCCGGTTACATAGGAGTATGCATCGGCACTTCGGGCAAATAGAAGACGCAGAAAATCATATATCTCGGTGATGGTACCCACCGTAGAGCGAGGGTTTTTGCCTGTCGTTTTCTGCTCAATGGATATAACGGGGCTCAAACCGGTTATTTTATCTACATCGGGGCGCTCCATGCCACCAAGGAACTGGCGTGCATAGGCCGAGAAAGTTTCGATATAACGACGCTGCCCCTCGGCATAAATAGTGTCGAAGGCAAGTGATGACTTACCGCTACCGCTAAGGCCTGTTATTACAACCAACTTATTGCGCGGTATTGTAACATCTATGTTGTGCAAGTTGTGCACCCGTGCCCCGTAAACTTCAATCAGCTCCTGTTCATCCTGTACTATCCCGGGTGCATCTGCTTGGTTGCTTGACATATCTAAAATAATTTTAACGGGCAAAGATACTAAAAAATTAGCTTTCTGATATTATTGCCCATGCTTAGTCTGCAATGACGAATTAATTAAATGGGTGGTCGTATTCTAAACATTTATCTCTCTTTTTAGTTCGTATTTTTCTTTTCTGATATTTCAACCGGCTTTAGAAAGTTTAATTACCTCAGGCTCTTTATCCTTAGTGTACTTGCTGAGAATCAATGCTAAAGCACCGTCGCTGGTGATGTTGTGGGCAGTTCCAAAACTATCGAGAAGCGCAAATATGCTTATCATTAATGCCGTGCCTGCAGCATCTATGCCCAATACAACCTGTATCAATCCCAATGATGTGATGAGTGTGCCACCCGGTAATCCCGGTGCTGCCACTGCAAATATTGCAAGTAACGGTATGAATATCAGTATCTTTTCTATGCCCGGAATAGTGCCGTAAAGCAGTTGTGATACCGCCATGGATAGAAAAACCACATCGAGAATAGAGCCTGCAAAGTGTATGTTTCCGAACAGTGGTATTGCGAAGTCGCGTGTGCCGGGGTTCAGTACTGTGCTTTTTTTGGTTTGCTCAATGGCTGTTCCCAAGCTGGCTGCCGACGATTGGGTGCCAAGTGCGGTGGCAATTACCGGGCCGTAGTGCTTTAGAACCAGCCATGGATTTTTGCCCGAATAGATACCTGCCGTTACGTAAAGAATTGTTATCCAGGTGATGTGGCACAGCAGTGTAACTGCCAATATTGCAAAGAACACAGGCAATCGTGATGCCAACGCACCTTCATAGGCCAATACTGAGAAGTTGGAAGCAATAAATATGGGAAGCAATGGCAAAAGGAATCTTTTGATGATTGCCAATACTATGTCTTGAAACTGATAAAGAGCCGCCTCAATCTTGTCGGCTTTTGTCCATATTACAGCCAATCCGGTCATGAATGATAGCACAAGCGCCGACAGTACGCTCATTAATGGTGGTATGTCGAGGGTGAATATCATAGAAGGTATCTCCCTAACTGCCTCTGTATGAGGTGTTATGTTGAATGTGGGGATGAAAATATAACCTGCAATAGCTCCAAGTGTTGCGCTTCCCACGCTCGAAAGGTAGGCCAGCCCGACAGCAATTCCCAAAAGTTTGGT